>JAZNEH010000105.1:0-4046 GCA_045588515.1 Eubacteriales bacterium | reverse complement strand
AATTCCTGGAAGGCAAGGAACTGCCCGGTATCGCTGCTCTGAACGATAAGTAAGAACCAAAATAGGGTGGGAGCGATCCCACCCTAAAAAATGTTATAGGAGATTTTTAAAATGAGAAAATATGTAATTGCCGGTAACTGGAAAATGAATAATACCCCCGCTGAAACCACCGCCCTCATCAATGAGATGAAACCTCTGGTGGCCGATGCAAAATGCGAAGTAGTTTTGTGCGTTCCCTATGTGGATATCGCCGCCGCCATTGAAGCCGCTAAGGGCTCCAATATCAAAATCGGCGCCGAGAACGTGCATTGGGCTGATAAGGGCGCCTATACTGGCGAAATCAGTGCTGAAATGCTGAAAGCCTGCGGCGTGGAATATGTGGTAATCGGCCATAGCGAACGCCGCCAATATTTCGGTGAAACCGATCAAACTGTGAATCTGCGCACTCTGGCCGCTTTGAATGCCGGGTTGAAAGCCATCGTATGCGTGGGTGAAACCTTGAACCAGCGTGAACTGGGCTATACCGAAACCCTGTTGAAATATCAAACTAAAATGGCTCTCACCAATGTGAGCAAAGAACAATTGAAGAATGTAATTATTGCCTATGAACCCGTTTGGGCCATCGGCACCGGCGTAACCGCTACCGATGATCAGGCTGATGAAGGGAACGGCTTTGTTCGTGCCGCCGTGGCTGAAATGTTCGGTGCAGAGGCTGCCGAGGAGATCACCGTTCAGTATGGCGGTTCTATGAACGCCAAGAATGCTGAAGGCCTGCTGGCTAAAGAGAATGTAGATGGCGGCCTGATCGGCGGCGCTTCCCTGAAGGCCGAGGACTTCTCCGTTGTAGTTCATGGAGTGAAGTAAGATGAGTAAGAAACCGCTTGTTCTTTGTATTTTAGATGGCTTTGGCAATAACCCGGAAACCAAGGGCAATGCCATTTATGCCGCCAAGACCCCCAATATCGATGCATTAAAAGAATCTTGCCCCGTAACCGCCATTGGCGCTTCCGGGATGGATGTGGGCCTGCCCGATGGGCAAATGGGCAACAGCGAAGTGGGCCATACCAATATCGGTGCCGGCCGGGTGGTTTATCAGGAACTCACTCGTATCACCAAAAGTACTCTGGATGGTGATTTCTTTGAAAATGAAGCCCTGGTGGGCGCAATGGAAAATGCCAAAAAGAACGGAACGGCTCTGCATCTGATGGGCCTTTTGTCCGATGGCGGTGTGCATAGCCACAACAGCCATCTGTATGCCCTTTTGGAAATGGCAAAACGCTTTGGTTTGGAAAAAGTTTACGTTCATTGCTTCTTGGACGGCCGTGACGTAGCCCCCACCAGCGGTGCAGATTTCGTGGCCGAAGCCGCCGCTAAGTGTAAAGAGATCGGCGCCGGCGAGATCGCAACCGTGATGGGCCGCTACTATGTAATGGACCGGGATAACCGCTGGGAGCGGGTGGAAAAAGCCTATGCCGCTCTATGCTATGGCGAAGGCATTAAGAACGCCGATCCCGTTGCCGCCATCAAGGCTTCCTATGAGGCCGTGGATGCAGAAGGCAAGAATATCACCGATGAATTCGTGGTTCCCACTGTTTGCAAGGAAGGCGCCACCGTTTCTGCTAACGATAGCGTGATCTTCTTCAATTTCCGGCCCGACCGTGCCCGGGAAATCACCCGCACTTTTGTGGATCCCGATTTTGCCGGCTTTGAGCGGAAGAACGGCTTCTTCCCCCTTTATTACGTTTGTATGACCCAGTACGATGCTTCTATGCCCAACGTGCAGGTGGCCTTTAAGCCCCAGTCTTTGGATAATACGTTGGGTGCTTACTTGGCCGCTCAGGGCAAAACCCAACTGCGGATCGCTGAGACCGAAAAATACGCCCACGTAACCTTCTTCTTCAACGGCGGTGTGGAAACCGTTTCTGAAGGGGAGGATCGGGAACTGATCGCTTCTCCTAAGGTAGCAACCTATGATCTTCAGCCCGAAATGAGTGCACCCGAGGTCTGTGAAAAAGTGGTTGCCCATATCGAAAGCGGGAAATACGACGTGGTGATCCTGAACTTCGCCAACTGCGATATGGTGGGCCATACCGGCGTGTTCGAGGCCGCTGTTAAAGCAGTTGAAACGGTGGATACCTGTGTAGGCAAGGTGGCCGAGGCTGTAAAAAAGATGGGTGGTGCTCTGTTCATCACCGCCGACCACGGCAACGCCGATCGGATGGAGGACGTGGATGGCTCTCCCTTTACTGCTCATACCACCAATCCCGTTCCCTTTATCGTTTATAATCATCCCTGCAAACTGCGGGAAGGCGGTCGCCTTTGCGATATCGCCCCCACGATGCTGGAATGGCTGGATCTGGAGATCCCCGCCGAAATGACCGGCAAATCTTTGTTCGAATAAGAAAAGGGGATCCTTTGGGAACGGAGGTTTATGATCTCGTTTATTCCTTTCCCAAGATGATTACCTGTTTAGCGATGATGCATGATATGAAGATTTTTTTGGTAATGAAGAATATACCAAATAATTCATAGAAAGTTCATTGACTATAAATTTAAAAAGGTATAAAATAGTAAAAGCGACCTGTATCAGGTCGCTTTTATCCTTTGAAAGGAGCAAAAAAACAGATGCTCAAACGCCTTGCCGGATGTATCCGGGAATATAAAAATCTCTCCTTGCTCACCTTTTTGTTGATGGTGGGCGAGGCGGTTATTGAATGTCTGATCCCCTTTATCACCGCCGCGTTGGTGAACCAAATGAAAGGGGATCTGGAACTCAAACGGTTGCTGTTGATCGGTCTTTCGCTGGTTTTGATGGCATTAACCTCCTTGGCCTTTGGCGGGCTGGCGGGTTATGCCAGCGCAAAAGCCTCGGCGGGCTTTGCTAAAAACCTGCGAAACGATATGTTCGATCGGATCCAGAACTTTTCTTTCCATAATATCGATAAGTTTTCTTCTTCCTCGCTGGTTACCCGGCTCACCACCGATGTTTCCAATGTGCAGATGGCCTATATGATGGTGATCCGCACAGCGGTGCGATCTCCGTTGATGTTGATCTTTTCGGTGATTATGGCCTATGTGATGGGTGGCCTTTTGGCAACCACTTTTGTGGTGGTAGTCCCGGTGATGGTGGGGGGATTGTTGCTGATCTCCCGCCTGGCGATGCCCGCCTTCCATCGGGTTTTCAAGAAGTATGATAAACTGAATGAATCCATTGAAGAGAATGTGCGGGCTATGCGGGTAGTGAAAGGCTTTTCCCGTGAGAACCACGAAAAAGAAAAATTCGCTGTTGCCGCAGGAAATATTCGGATGGATTTCACAAAAGCCGAGCGGATCGTTGCCTTTAACCAACCTTTGATGCAGGCATGTATGTATTTCAATATGCTGTTTGTGCTCACGTTGGGTTCCAAATTAATTATTGAAGGAATGGGCAGTACTCTGGATGTGGGGCAGATTTCTGCTATGCTCACCTACGGAGTGCAGGTGTTGATGTCTTTGATGATGCTTTCGATGATCTATGTGATCCTTACCATTTCGATGGAATCGATGCGCCGGATTGACGAAGTGCTAACAGAAGAACCCACCCTGAAAAACCCGGAAAAACCCGTCAAAGAGGTGAAGGATGGCTCCATCGAGTTTAAGGGTGTCAGTTTTAAATATTCCGATCGCTCCAAAAAATTCTCTCTTTCCAATGTGGATCTGCAGATCCGCTCCGGAATGACGGTTGGGATCATTGGCGGCACCGGCTCCAGTAAATCCACTTTGGTGCAATTGATTCCTCGCCTTTATGATGTAACAGAAGGCACTGTTTCCGTGGGCGGCGTGGATGTGAAGGAATATGATCTGATAACCCTGCGGGATCAGGTTGCAATGGTGTTGCAAAAGAACCAACTGTTTTCCGGCACCATTAAGGATAATCTGCGCTGGGGCAATGAAAATGCCACCGACGAACAACTGGTCGAAGCTTGTAAATTGGCTCAGGCCCATGAGTTCATTCAGGCCTTCCCTGAGGGTTATGATACCTATATTGAACAGGGCGGCACCAATGT
>JAZNEH010000104.1:0-14726 GCA_045588515.1 Eubacteriales bacterium | reverse complement strand
TCCGTATCGATGTTCTCCTCCCGGTGGGCGGAGAGCAGGATGTACTTCCCCTTCTCAAGGCCCAGGCGGGTATGGACATCGGAAGCTTCGATCTGAGGGAGGTTGGCATGGAGGACCTCTGCCATGGGGGAGCCGGTCACGTAGGTGCGCTCCTTGGGCAGGCCGCAATCGGCCAGATAGCGGCGGGCGTGTTCGGAATAAGCCAAGTTTACGTCGGAAATGATATCCACGATCCGGCGGTTGGTTTCTTCCGGCAGACACTCATCCTTGCAACGGTTGCCGGCCTCCATATGGAAGATGGGGATATGCAGCCGTTTAGCGGGGATGGCGGAAAGGCAGGAGTTGGTATCGCCCAAAATCAGCATAGCATCAGGCTTGATCTGAGCCATCAGTTTATAGGAACAATTGATGATATTGCCCACAGTGGAGCCCAAATCGTCGCCCACGGCATCCATATAGACATCGGGATCGGCCAAGCCCAGATCCCGGAAGAAGATGCCGTTCAGGTTATAATCATAGTTTTGACCGGTATGGGCCAAAATACAATCAAAATATTGGCGGCACTTATTGATCACGGCGGCCAGGCGGATGATTTCCGGCCGGGTGCCCACGATAATCAACAGTTTCAGTTTGCCATTATCTTTAAATTTAATATCGGAATAATCTAATTTAATATCCATTATTCAACCACCTCAAAAAAAGTATCAGGTTTATTGGGGTCAAACAGTTCGTTGGCCCACATCACAGTAACAAGATCTTCGGTATCACTCAGATTGATGATATTATGGGTATAGCCGGGCAGCATATGCACCGCTTCGATCTTTTCGCCGGAAACCTCAAAGTTCAGAACTTCATCGGAGCCGATCTTGCGCATCTGGATCAAGCCCTTGCCGGAAACCACAATGAAAAATTCCCATTTGGTATGATGCCAATGCTGGCCTTTGGTGATGCCGGGCTTGGAAATGTTCACGCTGATCTGCCCGCATTTTTCGGTGCGGAGCAGTTCGGTGAAACTTCCCCGGGGATCCACATTCATTTTCAGGGGGAAGCAAACCTTTTCCTTCGGCAGATAGGAAAGATAGGTGGAATACAGTTTTTTGGCGAAGGAGTTATAAGGGATCTCGGGCATCACCAAGGTTTCAGGCTGGGTCTTAAAGGAATTCAGCAGTTCTACGATCTCGCCCAAGGTTACCTTATGGGTGATGGGAGCGGCACAATAGCGGCCGTTTTCGGAGAGCACAGTTTCAATGCCCTCGAACTCGCAATGATGTTCCGTTCCTTCCAAGGCGGCGAACATTTCATCCACCAGATCGTCGATATAGAGCAGTTCCAATTGAACAGCCGGATCGTTGACGGTGATCTCCAGATCGTTGGCTATATTATTGCAGAAAGTAGCCACCGCAGAGTTATAGTTGGGACGGCACCATTTGCCAAAGAGATTGGGGAAGCGATAGACCAATACCTTAGCACCGGTTTCTTCTGCATATTGGAAGAAGAGTTCTTCGCCGGCTTTTTTGCTCCGGCCGTAGTCGCTGTCGTAGCGGCCGATGCAGGTGGCCTGAATGGAAGAAGAAAGCAATACCGGGCAGGTGTTTTTATATTTTTTCAAAAGATCCAGCAGGGTGGAAGCGAAGCCGAAGTTCCCTTCCATAAATTCTTCCGGGTTCTGGGGCCGGTTCACGCCGGCCAGGTTGAAGATGAAATCGGCCTTTTCGCAGGCCTCTTCCAAGAGTTCCTTGGGGGAATCGATATCGTAAAGAAACAGCTCCCCGATCTCCAACCCCGGATGGGTGCGGTCTTTTCCATCTTTAACCGCTTGGAGTGCGGCCGTTAAATTTTTGCCGACAAATCCAGCGGCGCCGGTAATTAAAATATTCATTTATTTTGCCTCCCAGGCGGCCAGTTCGTCCCGAATATACTGCAGGGAAAGCAGTTTTTCTTTCACTTGCTCCACATCCAGTAATTCGGTGTTGCTGGAATTGAATTCGCTCAAGGGATTGCGTTCCACATCCCCGTCTTTGAAATACTTATCATAGTTCAGATCCCGTTTATCGGAGGGAACCCGATAGAAATCGCCCAGATCGATGGCGTTGGCACATTCTTCGTTGGTTAAAAGGGTTTCATACATCTTTTCACCGTGGCGGATGCCGATCACCTTGATCTCATGGTCGGGGGCAAACAGGCCGGTGACGGCTTTTGCCAAGGTTTCGATGGTGCAGGCGGGTGCCTTTTGCACCAGAATATCGCCGCTCACGCCGTTTTCAAAGGCAAAGAGCACCAGATCCACAGCTTCATCCAAAGACATAATAAACCGGGTCATAGAAGGCGCGGTGATGGTGATGGGATTGCCGGCTTTGATCTGCTCGATCCAAAGGGGAATGACACTGCCCCGGCTGCACATTACGTTGCCGTAGCGGGTGCAGCAGATTTTGGTGTCTTCCGGGCGTACCGTTCTGGATTTGGCAACGATTACCTTTTCCATCATAGCCTTGGAAGTACCCATAGCGTTCACGGGATAAGCGGCCTTATCGGTGGAAAGGCAAACGATATTTTTAACGCCGGCTTCAATGGCGGCGGTCAGAACGTTTTCGGTTCCCAAAACGTTGGTCTTAACAGCCTCGATGGGAAAGAATTCGCAGGAGGGAACCTGTTTCAAAGCGGCGGCGTGGAAGATATAGTCTACGCCGTGCATAGCGTTTTTAACAGAAGCCAGATCCCGCACGTCGCCGATGAAGAATTTGATCTTATTGGCAACTTCCGGCATTTTGGCTTGGAATTCATGGCGCATATCATCCTGCTTTTTCTCATCACGGGAAAAAACACGGATCTCGCCGATATCGGTTTGCAAAAACCGATTGAGAACGGCATTGCCGAAAGAACCGGTTCCGCCGGTGATCATCAGGGTTTTGTTTTTGAATACTGACATAGTTTTTATCTCCTTGTTTTTAATCTTCTTTTGTTTTCTATTGCTGGAATGATCCTTGATTAAGCGTTATCATATGATGTTTTTAATAAGATCAATGTATTTTTGAGTACAGACGGATTCAGTATAATGCTCTTGAAACAACTTTTTAGAGATGGCTTTCATTTTTGCGACTTCGGCGGGGGAAGCTTGCAGGTGACGGATTGTTTGGACCAGTTTGTCGCTTTCATTATTGAGGATCCAAGCTCCTGCCCCGGCTTGAATATCTGCTACGATATCGCAGGAATCCATAATGGCCAGAAGGGGAATGCCTTGAGCCATATAACTATACGTTTTGCTGGGCACACATAAACCAGTTAATCCGGGTGCCAAACTAACAAGTGCGCAATCGGCGATGCACTGTGCATCTTGGAAGTCTTTGCCTTTTAGGAAGGGGAATAAAAATGCATTTTCGATTTTTTCCTCTTGAATAGTTTGCTCTAAAAGAGGCGTTTTGTTCCCGTGGCCGGCAAAGAGAAAACAAATCTCAGGATCATTCTTTAAGATCCGCATAGCACCTAAAATGGTTTCCATATCTTGGGCAATTCCCATATTGCCAAAATAGGCAACTGTAAAGCGGTTGTTGATTCGCGAGGCGAAGATATTTTCTTCTTGCGCTTTATTTAAGGGGGCCGGCTCGGCATACCAATTGGGAATGATATGAATTTTTTCATCCCCGATAGGCCGATGGGCGGCAATATATTCTTTCATTTCAGAGGAAAGAGCAACCACCGCATCCGCCCGTTTATAAACGCATTGGTTGATATGATTCATTAACCGGCAGATGATATTCCCTGAACGTAGCGTATTTGTTTTTTCTGCAATCTCCGGATATAAGTCGTAGGCCACAAAAATCAGTTTGGTATCAAAAAACAGTTTGGCCCAGGAGGCTACCCATGGCAAAATGGGCGGGTTGGAATAAACAATAACCGTTTTATATTTTGCCATTTTAAAAAGGCGCAACAGCATTGCAAAGGTGAACGAAAAATAATTGACTAACCGGCCAAAAAAACTCTTGCGCCCCATCTGGATATATTTTACCCGCTGGATACGAATTCCTTCCACTTCTTCTTTGAGGGGAACGGTTTCTCCATTGGCATATTCTTTGGGGTATCCGCAAAGGGCATCAACAGAAAATCCTGCTTTTTTTAAAGCCAACGCTGTGTCAAACGGTAGGGTAGCAGAAGAAATATACTCCGGATAAAAGAATTGACATAAAAACAGAATATCACGTTTCTTTTTCATTTGATCCCTCCGTTCATTTCTCGTAATAAAGGTCTCCGAAAGCCTTCTTTCCTTTGGTAGAACAGTGCTTCAAGAGGGAAACGGCCGGATTTAAAACTTTCAGCAAGGGCATTTTTTTGCCCATGCCAGCGGCAATTTCCTGCACCATTCTGCAGGTGCAAACGTATTCGGCATCTTGAGGCAAGAAAAGGCCGTGGGCGTTTATATCCAGCAGATTTTTAACCGTAGCCGAAAGAGTGTCGATATGGATCATACTACGCTTGTTTTTGTAATCTGGGAAAAAGGGCATCTTTTGCGCAAAGGTAATCAACGATTGATAGTTTCCTTTGCATCCTTCCCCGTAAACCATCGGTGGCCGCAGAATAGCAACCTGAAAATTTGAATCAGCCAGCGTATTGATCCCCGCTTCAGCTTCCAGTTTGGATTTTCCGTAATTACTCTTGGGGGTGGGAACAGTTTCCAAGGAGATGGCCCCTTCTTCTAAACCATAAACGCTCATAGAACTAAGAAAGATAAACTGTTTCACGCTGCTTTTTTTGGCTTTTTCCGCAGTTTGAATCGCCAGATCGCGATTTACTTTATAATAGAAAGAGGCATTTTCCGGGGTTTCCTTGATATGGGCAATACCGGCCACATGGAAGATGGTGTCATATTCCGAAAAATCTTTTTCCCGCCAGCTGCCGTCGATCATATCCACCGTATCAATCTGATAATCTGCCGGCCATTGGCTCATATACTTTTCAAAGGAGGTACCGATATAACTATTCGCACCGGTAATCAGAATTTTTTTCATTCTCCGTTCTTTCCTTCTTCTTTTTCCATTTGGCCGGTGCCGCCTTCCACAACGCCCTCGTGTTTTAAAACGGAAACGATGGTGCCGAAGAAGCACTTACAGTCAAAGAGGAAACTCATTTTTTCAACATATTCGCCGTCTAATTTGGCTTTTTCTTCGATGGGCAGTTCATCCCGGCCGTTGATCTGGGCCCAGCCGGTAAGACCGGGGCGGATATCGTTGGCGCCGTATTGATCCCGCGCGGCAATCAGGTCTTCCTGATTCCAAAGGGCGGGCCGAGGGCCGATGATGGACATCTTGCCGGTGAAGATGGACCAGATCTGGGGCAGTTCATCCAAAGACGTTTTCCGCAGGATACGGCCGCTTTTGGTGATCCATTGATCGGGGTTATCCAGCATATGGGTGGGCATATTGGGGGGGGTTTCCGTATACATACTGCGGAACTTGGGCATCATAAAGGTCTTTTTGCCCAGCCCTACCCGTTTTTGCCAAAAGAAAACCGGGCCCTTGGAATCGCATTTAACAATAATCGCAATGATCAACATCGGCAACCACAAAATCAGCAATGCTATGGTTGAAAGAACCAGATCGATCAAGCGTTTAAAGAATTTTTTATACATAATTGGAACTCCTATTAATCAACAAAAATCCGCTGATAGTGTGTGTACAAAATCATTATACACCTTTACTCTTATAATTTCAAGCATAATTATATATAAGGTCGCACCGGTATTTTTACATGCTTGTAGTTGTTTTTGGATTTTATATGGCCGTTTACAGGCTTAAACCGACCGTATGCCGTTAAGTTCTTGAATCCTGTTTAAAACTTGTGTAAGATAGAGGAAAGGAGGAAAAACCGATGAAATTCAAATTAATTCTTGATCCAAACCAAGAGGAGGAAATTCAAGTTTATGCTCACGCAGAAAGCCCCTTAACAGATGCTTTGCGCCGATTGGCAGAAGGAAATGGGGAGCCGCTTTTAGGCTGGCGGGGAAAGGAATTTATTCCTTTGGAACTTGAAGAGATTTATTGCTTTTTTCTGGAAAATAACCGACTTTATGCGGTAACAGAGCGGGAGCAATGGCTGGTAAAACAACGATTATACCAGTTGGAACCGTTATTGCCGTCATCCTTTGTGAAACTCCATCAATCCTGCATTGCCAACCTGAAAAAAGTAGAGCGGTTCGATGGCTCGTTGGGGGGCACATTGCGGGTAATCTTCAAAAACGGCCGGGTGGATTACGTTTCCCGCCGGCAGTTAAAACAAGTGAAAGAGAGGTTAGGTTTATGAATCGCTATTTAAAGGAATTTTTACACCGGGGAATGTTGTTTGCTGGGTTTGGGCCGGTGATTCTTGGAATCGTTTATGCCATTCTGCAACGAACGGTGGCGGGTTTCAGCCTGAAGGGCGGGGAAGTTTTGTTGGGGATCGTTTCCATCTATCTTCTTGCCTTTGTGCAGGCGGGGGCTTCGGTTTTTAATCAGATCGAGGAATGGCCTTTGCCTAAATCGTTATTTTGCCATTTAGGGAGCCTTTATCTGGTCTATAGTGTTTGTTATCTGGTGAATACCTGGATCCCCTTTGAACCGATGGTGCTGTTGATTTTCACCGGCATTTTTCTGGCGATCTATTTTGCGGTGTGGCTGACCGTTTATTTGATTGTTAAAAGCACTGGGCAAAAAATGACGAAAAAACTAAAATAAAAGAGGGCAGATGCCCTCTTTATTTTTTGCAGAAATTGTGTTATACTGTTTCAAAAGTGATGATATGGAATTTGGAGGATTTGGTATGTTCAGAGAATTAAGACGCAAAAACAGAGAATTGACCAAGGAGGAATGCGCCGCCATTCTGCAAGCGGAAAAACGGGGCGTGCTTTCGGTGATGGGGGATGAAGGCTACCCCTACGGGATGCCGATGAACTATTATTTTGATCCAGAACCCCAAAAACTCTATTTCCATTGCAACAAGCTGGGCCACCGGCTGGAATCGTTGCAGAAATGCAATAAGGCCTCCTTTTGCGTGATGAACGGGGGCGAACAGGTGGAAGGCGAATGGGGGCTGAAATTTAAAAGCGTCATTGCTTTCGGCAAGATTGAGATCTGCGATGATGAAGAAACCATCGTGGAATATACCACCCGCCTCAGCCATAAATTCACCCAGGATGAAGAATATATTCAGGATGAACTCCGCCGCTTTTTAAAGGGCACCCTGCTGTTGGTGATGACCCCGAAACACCTTTCCGGTAAATGGGTCATCGAATCCTGATGACCTAACCGATCAAAAAGATACGAAATGAAATTAAAACGCCCTTGGCAGATTGTCAAGGGCGTTTTGCTTCAGTTAGATAGTCTGGATACCTAAGATATCGCAAAGTTTTTCCAGCAGTTCCTGATGATCGCCATAGGAGATGATGTTGTGCTGGTACATCACCTTTTGGGCAAAGTCTTCCATGTGGTCGAAGATCCGTTCGTGGAACGGGACTAAAATGTTTACCTTTTGGTTGGGGAGGCTCAACCGATCATGGACTTTTCATTGCATACACATCCTTTTTTGGAATTTCCAGGGTTCTGATTTTAGTATAAAAAAATCCAAAGACTAATCGATTTGGACACGAAACTTTTTCGTAATTTTTTGAAAAATATGATATAATGTTTGCAGAAAGGAGGGGCAGTCTATGGAACCCTTTGAAAAAGATATCAATATGGCCCGGGAATTGGCGCAAGCGGTGCAAAAAGCCGGCGGTGTGGCCTACTATGTGGGCGGCTGTGTACGAGATCGTCTGCGGGGCGCATCCACCAAGGATCTGGACGTGGAGGTTCACGGCCTGACCCCCGCCCAATTGGAAGAAATTCTGGATACTTTGGGTCCGCGGATCGCCGTAGGCGAAACCTTCGGCATCTATGGGCTGAAGGGCTATTCTTTGGATATTGCTATGCCCCGGAAGGAAGAAAACCGGGGAAAAGGGCATCGGGATTTCGAGGTGTTTGTGGATCCCTTCATCGGCACCCGCAAGGCGGCGGAACGGCGGGATTTTACCGTCAACGCCATGATGGAAGAAGTGCTGAGCGGGCGGATCGTGGATGAATTCAACGGATGCCGGGATCTGGAGCAGGGAATTCTGCGCCACGTGAACGATCAAACCTTCGCCGAGGATCCCTTGCGGGTTTTGCGGGGGGCGCAGTTTGCCGCCCGTTTTGGCTTTCGGCTGGCTCCCGAAACGGTGGAGATTTTTAAAAAAATGAGTTTGGAGGCCTTGCCTCGGGAACGGATGATGGGGGAACTGGAAAAGGCGCTTTTGAAGGCAGAACGGCCCTCGGTATTTTTTGAAATTTTGCGGGAAACCGGGCAATTGGATCTTTGGTTCCCGGAACTGAAGGCGCTGATCGGCGTAGAGCAGAATCCCAAGCACCACCCGGAAGGGGACGTTTGGATCCATTCGATGATGGTGTTGGATGGGGTGGCCCGCCATCGGGAGAAGGCCAAAAACCCATTAGGATTGATGTTGGCGGCGTTGACCCACGATTTCGGCAAAGCGATTTGCACAGAACGGATCAATGGCGAACTTCATTCCTATCGCCACGAAACCTTGGGCCTTCCGCTGATCCGCTCGTTTATGCACCGGCTGACCCACGAAACCGGGCTGACCCGTTATGTGCTGAATCTGGCGGAATTGCATATGAAACCGAATGTTTTGGCGGCGGCGCAGGCTTCTTTAAAATCCACCAATAAAATGTTCGATCAGGCGGTGGATCCGGAAGGGCTATTATGGCTTGCCGCCGCAGATCAAACGGAAGAAAATCCGGCCTACGCAGCCTTTTTATGGGAGCGCTTGAAGGTGTTTGAAGCCTATATGAGCCGCCCCTACGTGATGGGCAAGGATCTGATCGAAGGGGGCTTGAAGCCCGGCCCGAAGTTCACCGAATATCTGCAATTTGCCCATAAACTGCGGCTGGCAGGGGTGGAAAAGGACTCGGCCTTAAAACAGACTTTGGCCTATGCCCGTAAGTCGAAAAAGAAAGCGGGAACGAACTATGATATTTAAAACCGAACGGCTGACGTTACGCCCTTGGCGGGACGAAGATGCCGAACACTTATATAACTATGCAAAGGACCCCGACGTGGGGCCCGTTGCCGGCTGGCCGCCTCATAAAAGCCCAGAGGATAGCCGCCGGATCATTCAAAATGTGTTGTCGGCGCCGGAAACCTATGCCATCTGTTTGGAGGGAGAGCCCATCGGCTCCATCGGCTTAAAAACGGGAACGCAGACCGATCTGACCGAGCGGGCCGACGAATGTGAATTGGGCTATTGGCTGGGTAAGCCCCATTGGGGCAAGGGCTATATGCCCGAGGCCGCAGAGGAACTTCTGCGCTACGCCTTTGAGGATTTGAAGATGCGGGCCGTCTGGTGTGGCTATTATGAGGGCAACGCCAAATCCCGCCGGGTGCAGGAAAAACTGGGCTTTGTTTATCAGTTCACGACCCAAGGGGTCGAGGTTCCTTTGTTGAAGGAAACCCGCACCGGGCACGTATCTTTATTGACCGCAGAACAATGGAGAAAAGAGAGGAATTTTAAAATGCGTAAAGATTTCGGAGCAAAAACCTGGGTTTATCCTATGCCTGTATTTATTGTGGCGGCCTATGATCAAGCGGGCAAGGCCAATTGTATGAACGCCGCTTGGGCGGGGATCTATGATATTGATCAGGTGATGGTTTGCCTGGCCGATGATCATAAAACAACAAAAAATATTTTGGAAAGCAAGGCCTTTACCGTTAGCATTGCCGATGCCGCCCACGTGGTGGAGGCGGACTACGTGGGGATCGTCAGCGGCAACCGGGAACCGGATAAGATGGAAAAGGCCGGGCTGACTACCGTGCCCTCCGCCCACGTGAATGCACCCATCATCAATGAATTTCCTATGACGGTGGAATGTGAACTGATCAAATTTAATGAAGACGGTATCTGTATCGGTAAGATCGTCAACGTCAGCGCCGTTCCGGCGGTTCTGGGCGAGGATGGCCTGATCGATCCCGCCAAATTGGGCGCCATTACCTACGATCCGGTGCATCATACTTATCTGAAACTGGGCGAAAAGGTGGGCAACGCCTTTTCCGACGGGAAGAAACTGGAAAAATGAAATTATTATTACAGGCATTGACAAAATTTGCGGCGGGGCTCCTGCTGGTGGGGGTGTTGCTGTTCCTGCCGGCCGGGGGCTTTGATTATGGGAACGGCTGGCTGTTTATCGCTCTATTGTTTGGCCCGATGTTGGTTTTGGGCGCAGTTCTGCTTGTGAAGGCACCGGAACTTTTAAAAAAGCGGTTGAGTGCCAAGGAACAGCAAAAATCCCAAAAGGGCGTGGTCGCCCTTTCCGGGCTGCTCTTTGTGGCGGGCTTTATCCTGGCAGGGATGGATCATCGGTTTGGGTGGTCCCGGGTGCCCCTGCCGGTGGTGGTGATCGCTTCGGCGGTGTTGCTGATCTCCTACGGGCTGTATGCCGAGGTGATGCGGGAGAACGCCTATCTTTCCCGCACCGTGGAAGTGCAGGAAGGCCAAAAAGTAGTCGATACCGGTCTTTACGGCTTGGTGCGGCACCCTATGTATGCAGTGACCCTATGGCTGTTTCTATCCATTCCCTTGGTGCTGGGCTCTTGGTGGGCGGTGCTTTGCTTTTTGCCCTACGGTGCGGTACTGGCAGTACGGATCATCGGGGAAGAAGCGGTGCTGACCGCCGGCTTACCGGGGTATAAGGACTATAAGAAAAAAGTTAAATACAGATTAATCCCCTTCGTGTGGTGAAAAGAAAGGAGCTGTAAAAAAACTTTACGTTTTTTTACAGCTCCTTTTTGGGAGTAGCGCAGTTGGCGCTATTTTTTTATTGCAAAAGGGGGGCGGCGTAAGATCCTTTATTTTTCCCGCCCTTTGCGGGTTGGACTATTTTTATAATCCCTTTGTATTATTTCTTGGAAACCACTCTTTGAATCAGTTTCACGATCTCAACAACGGGGATTACTAGGATCGCCAGCACTATGGCAATGGAATATTCTTCCCAACCGATGGGAGTGAAGCCAAAGCCTTTGGCAATAAAGGGAACCTCGATTACAATGGTAGTGAGCAACAGGGAACCCAGCATAGCGGCCCAGAGCACCTTATTATGGCTCTTCAGGCTGAAGATGGATTTCCGCTGGCTCCGCAGGTTGAAAGAATGGAAGATTTCACACATACTCATAGTCAGGAAGGCCATAGTCATACCGTGGCCGGATTCGCCAACGGTGGTTAAATGCTTGAACCAGCCAGCGGCTTCGCCGGAAAATTCCAGATAAGCGCCAACCAGATAAGCGGCAATGGTGATGGCCGTTACCAGAACACCTTGATAGATCACGTCGATGCCCAAACCGCCGGAGAAGATGCCGTCTTTGGAATTTCTGGGCGGGCGGTTCATCGTGTCGGGCTCGGCTTCTTCCATACCCAATGCCAGAGCGGGGAAGCAGTCAGTTACCAGGTTGATGAACAGCAGATGCACAGGGTTCAACAGCACAAAGCCCATCAGGGTGGCGCCGAATACGCCCAGCACCTCGCTCATATTGGAGGCCAGCAGGAACTGAATGGCCTTGCGGATGTTATCGTAGATCCGGCGGCCTTCGCCAACAGCGGAAACGATGGTGGCAAAATTATCGTCGGCCAGAACCATATCGGCCACGTTCTTGGTAACGTCGGTACCGGTGATGCCCATCCCAACGCCGATGTCGGCGGATTTGATGGAGGGAGCATCGTTTACGCCGTCGCCGGTCATAGCGGTGATGGCATTGTTGGCCTTCCATGCGGTTACGATCCGGGTTTTATGCTCCGGCTGAACCCGAGCATAAACGCCGTATTTTTTCACAAATTCACAAATTTCGTCGTCGGAAATCTGATCCAGTTCTGCGCCGGTGATGGCTTCAGAAGCATCGGTAATGATGCCCAATTCTTTGGCAATGGCAACGGCGGTATCTTTATGGTCGCCGGTGATCATAACAGCCCGGATGCCGGCGGACCGACATTCCTCAATGGCAGATTTCACTTCGGGGCGAACCGGGTCGATCATACCGGTCAGACCTAAGAACACCAGATCCTGCTCCAAGAATTCAGGGGTATTATCGGTGGGTTTTTCGGCCCAATCCCGCTTAGCGGCGGCCAATACCCGCAGAGCCTTATCGGCCATCGCTTTGTTGGCGGCCATAATCTCTGCCCGTTTTTCTTCGGTCATAGGCAGTGCTTCGCCGTTTTCATAATAGTATGCGCAGCGTGCCAGAACCACGTCCGGTCCACCCTTGGTATACTGAACGAACTTGCCGCCCAGATCGTGAACGGTGGACATCATCTTACGGCCGGAATCAAAGGGGGCCTCGTCTACACGGGGCGTGGCCTTTTCCAGTTCGGCCTTATGCAGGCCAAGCGTATAGGCAAAGTTCACCAATGCACATTCGGTGGGCTCGCCTTCGGCCTGATTTTCACTGTTCAGGTTGGCATCGGAGCAAAGGGCCATAGCAGTAGCCACCAGTTTGTCTTCGCCCAGATGATCCACAACAGTCATTTTGTTTTGGGTCAGGGTGCCGGTCTTATCGGAGCAGATCACCTGAGTACAGCCCAGGGTTTCCACCGCCGTCAGCCGACGAATTACGGCGTTGCGCTTGCTCATCTTGGTAACGCCAATGGAAAGAACCACGGTAACAACAGTAGCCAATCCTTCGGGGATGGCGGCAACGGCTAGAGAAACGGCAACCATAAAGGTGCTCAGAATCCCGTTCAGGGAATATTCTTGTTTCATCAACAGATTGAAGAGGAAGATGAACACGCAAATACCCAGAACCAAGAAACTCAGGGTTTTGCCCAGATTATCCAGTTTCTTCTGCAGGGGCGTTTCTTCATCTTCTGCTGCGGCTAAAGCACCGGCGATCTTACCCATTTCGGTATCCATACCGGTTTCGGTGATCACCACCTTGCCCCGGCCGTAAACCACAGTGGAGCCCATATAGCACATATTTTTGCGGTCGCCAAGGGGAACCTCCTCTTGACCAGCGGTTAGATTCAGCGCATCGATCAGTTTGTTCACAGGCACCGATTCACCGGTTAAAGCAGCCTCTTCGATCTTCAGGCTGGCACATTCAATGATCCGGCCATCTGCGGGCACAGCATCGCCGGCCTCCAGAACAACAACATCGCCGGGAACCAGTTCATCGGAATGAAGAACCACCTGTTTGCCGTTGCGGATCACCTTACAGGTGGCGGCGGTCATCGTTTGCAATGCTTCAATGGCCGCTTCCGCTTTGCTCTCTTGGATTACGCCCAAAATTGCATTCAGCAGAACCACGATCAGAATGATGCCTACTTCCACAAGCCCTTCGGTGAGATGCCCGAAATCCCGGGGTTGGGGCAACTGCATAAAGTCCAGAACGGTTGTCCCCGCAGAAACCACTGCGGCAATCATCAGGATGATGAGCATCGGATCTTTCAATTGCGCCAAAAAGCGTTGAAGCATCGTGGGCTTTTCGCCTTCTTTCAACTTATTGGGGCCATATTTTTCCAAGCGGGCTTTTGCCTCTTCGCCGGAAAGACCTTCTGCACTTGTGTCGAGGTCCTTTAGAACCTCGTCCATCGGTTGGGTGTAGAATTTTTTCAATTCAGACTCTCCTTTTAAAAATAGATTACTGTTATTATATCCCAATTAAAATATATTTGCAAGGGCTTTTCCGAAAAGTATTTTAAATAAACAAAATGAAAAAGAGGAGCAAAAGATGCCGATTGATATCACTTTAAAACCGAATTCGCAGATCGCCGCTGTGCCGAATGGGGCACCACGGTTCGAACTGAATTTATTGCAGGGATGACCACATTCTTTGCAATGGTGTATATTTTAATGGTGAACGCCAATATGTTTGCAGATCCCTTTGGGGATGGTTCCAATCCCTTGGGCGTTTCTTATGGGGCTATTTACATTGCAACGGCCATCTCGGCGGTTGTGGGAACGGTTTTGGCCGGGTTATTATCCAATTTACCTTTGGCACAAGCCAGTGGGATGGGGCTGAATGCCTTTTTTGTTTATACCGTTTGTATCGGCTTCGGGCTTTCTTATGCCAACGCCTTGGTGCTGATTCTGGCCGAAGGGCTGGTCTTTATTTTGCTGACGGTAACGGGCCTGCGAAAAAATCTTTGATGCCTTGCCGGAGGCAGTGCGCTTGGCAATCCCTGCGGGGATTGGCTTGTTTATTGCTCTTTTGGGGTTGCAGAATGCGGGCATTGTGGTGGCCAATCCTTCCACTTGCGTGGATCTGGCTTCCTTTAACCTCTTGAAGCAAAGCTGGAACGATATTATGCCTATGGTGGTAACCATCTGCACCTTGCTGGCTATTGTCATTATGAGCCATAAAAAGGTGCGGGGCGCTGTGTTGATCGGGATCCTGGGCGGTATGGGCCTTTATGATTTCCTGGGGCTCACCGTTGAGGGCTTTTATGAGAATCTGAACATTAGTTTTCTCAGCCCCGTTCCCGCCTTCCTCACTTTGGCGGTGATGCCCTTCACCTATAATATTTCCTATGGGATTGCTTTTGGCTTGATCTCTTATGTTGTAATCAGCGTGTTTTGCGGAGATGCCAAAAAAATCAAGGGCAGTTCATGGGTGATCACCGGGTTGTTTATTGCCATATTGTTGCTGACCCACTAAATAGAATAACTAGAATAACGGAGGGG
>JAZNEH010000103.1:0-17081 GCA_045588515.1 Eubacteriales bacterium | reverse complement strand
GGGCTGGATGGCTATGATGATGGCGATTTGGTGATCGCCGGTCGGCATACCAAGGATTTTAAGGATGCGGATTGGGATGCTTATCGGAACCATTCTATCGGATTTGTATTCCAAAGTTATAATTTGATCCCTCATCAAACGGTGCTTTCCAACGTGGAATTGGCGCTAACCCTTTCCGGCGTTTCCAAAACCGAGCGCCGGCGCCGGGCCAAAGAGGCGTTGGAGCAAGTGGGCTTGGGCGATCAACTGTATAAACGGCCTAATCAGATGAGCGGCGGCCAGATGCAGCGTGTAGCCATTGCCCGGGCGTTGGTGAATGATCCCCAGATCATTCTGGCCGATGAGCCCACCGGCGCTTTGGATAGCGAAACCAGCCTGCAGATTATGGAGATTCTGAAAGAGATTTCGGCCAATAAATTGATTATTATGGTCACTCATAACCCGGATCTGGCCGAGCAATATGCCAGCCGTACCATCCGCCTTTTGGATGGGCAAGTTCTTTCCGATAGCGCTCCCTATGAGGCGGAAATGCCTGCTCCGATAAAGAAAATAAAAAAAGCAAAAAAAGAAAAAACCTCTATGAGTTTTTTCACTGCTCTGGCTCTTTCTTTTAATAACCTTCTCACCAAAAAAGGCCGTACTTTTATGACGAGTTTTGCCGGCTCCATCGGCATCATCGGCATCGCTCTGATCCTATCGGTTTCTCAGGGCGTGCAGGCTTATATTGATGGGGTGCAGGAAGAAACTTTAACCTCTTATCCCATCACCATCGAAGCGGAAACGGTGGATATTTCTTCTGCATTGATGCAGGTAATGGAAGCCAAACCCGGCGAACTGAAACACGATACCGATCAGGTTTATTCCAGTTCCGGCATCTATGAGATGATGAATGCCCTTTCCGATTCCAATACCAAAACCAACGATCTGAAACAATTTAAGGAATATCTGGGGCAAAAGGAGAATGGCATCACGCCCTATCTGAATGCGGTGCAGTATTCCTATGATCTTGATTTTAATATCTATACCAAAGACGATGAAGGGTCCATTGTGAAATCCGATGTGATGGAAATGATGCAGGGTCTTTTCGGCGAAACTATGAGCGGCACCGGAACGGTGATGTCCAGTTATCAGCAAGGATTTAACGTTTGGGAAGAAATGCTGGATGGCGAAGAAGAGGGCCTGATCAGCCCCTTGGTGAAGGAACAGTATGATCTGATCTATGGCCATTGGCCGGAAAAGGAAAACGAGATCCTTTTGATCTTGGATCGAAATAACGAAGTTTCGGATATCTGCCTTTATGCGTTGGGCTTGGTTACCGAGGCAGAAATGCGGGATATGATGCAAACTTATATGAACGGCGGCGAAGTGGAGGTGGAGCCCCGTTCTTGGACCTATGAAGAGATGTGTAACCGGGATTTCCGGCTGGTGCTTTCGGCCGATTATTATCAGTATAACGAGGAAACCGGCATTGCCACTGATATTTCGGGCAGTGAAACCGGCCTGCGGTTCCTTTATGATAACGGCCTGCAATTAAAAATTTCCGGAATCCTGCGGCCCAATGGCGATGCAACCTCTGCGATGATGCAGGGCTCTATCGGTTATACTACCGCGCTTACAGAATATGTAGCCAATGCCGCCAATGAAAAAGTAGCGGTGAAAGAACAGTTGGCGAACGAGAAAACGGATATCTTCACCGGCCTGCCCTTTGCCACCGGCGAAGAAAAGGAACCCACCGCCGCTGAAAAGGCAACGGCGTTTAAAACCTATATTTCCGAATTGGATGCCGCCCAAAAGGCAGACCTTTATACGAAGATCGCCACCACCCCCAGCCCGGAATATCTGGAGCAAGCCGCCGCAGGAATGTTGGCGGGCCAGGATCGGGCGGCCATCGAGGCGCAGGTGAAAGCGGCGGCCTTGGAATCTACGGAAATGGATGAAAAAACCATCAGTGAATATATCGCTTCCATGGACGATGAAACCTTGATCGGTTATGTGAAGGACGAACTGAAAAAGCAGATCACCGCCCAGTATGCCGCCGAGGCCGGGGGCAAATTAGCCAATGTTCCTGCCGCCCAGTTGGCCATGATGCTGGATCGGGCTGTGCCCGGCTATAGTGAACAGCAGTTGGCGGATTATTATGATGCCTATATGCCCGCTACGCTTTCAGAAGCCACTTTGGAAGAGAATCTGAAGAAGTTGGGTTATGTGGACTTGGCAAGCCCTTCAGCGGTGAATCTTTTTGCGGCCACCTTTGAAGATAAGGATATGATCGCTGATGCCATCGACCAATATAACGAAGGCAAAGAAGAGGAAGAGATGATCACCTATACAGACTATGTGGCTTTGTTGATGTCGTCTGTTACCACGATCATCAATGCCATTTCCTATGTACTGATTGCATTTGTGGCAATCTCTTTGATCGTTTCTTCCATTATGATCGGGATCATCACCTATATTTCCGTTCTGGAGCGAACCAAAGAGATCGGAAT
The DNA here is from genome assembly GCA_045588515.1 of Eubacteriales bacterium. Classification (GTDB taxonomy): domain Bacteria; phylum Bacillota; class Clostridia; order Oscillospirales; family QAKW01; genus QAKW01. The sequence goes on along the minus strand of JAZNEH010000103.1, from coordinate 14,592 downwards.
CCTGCGGGCCATCGGCGCTTCCAAAAAGGATGTTTCAATGGTCTTCAATGCAGAAACCCTGATTGTGGGCTTCACCGCCGGTGCCATTGGTATCGGGGTAACGTTGCTGCTGAATATGTTAATTAACATTATTTTGCACGCCCTCACCGGAATTCCCGAACTGAACGCCGCTTTACCCGCCGCCGGTGCGGTGATTTTGGTGGTGATCAGTATGGTGCTCACCTTTGTGGCCGGCCTGATTCCTTCCGGCGTAGCCGCTAAAAAGGATCCGGTTATTGCCTTGAGAACAGAATAATGATTTAGGGGAACTTTTTGAAAAAAGTTCCCCTATAACCCCTCAAAAACTTTCAATCTTGGAAATTTTCGAAAGGGGTTTAAGGGGAAGACCTTTTATAAAAGGTCTTCCCCTTCGTTGTTTTCAAAGCATAAATACCAATCGATGCAGATATGGCCCTGCCGCTCCGCTTCCTGCATAAAAAGTTGGCTCTGCTCCCGGGTTTCCGGCGGAGGCAGAAGGGTACCGGCGCCCGGCACCCAACCGGCAGGAGTGGGCCGGCCGGTTTGCAGGGCCGCCAGTGTGCGGAGTACTTCTGTGAAATTTACGCCGGTTTCCGGCGGGTATTGAAAAAGGGATTTTGGCGCTCCGTCGGGGCCCAGAATGAGAATGGTTTTGGGCAGTTGCTCCGGCCAGGTGCCCAAAGGAAATTTGAGTTCCGGGCCCGGGTGGCGGCTCAGGTTTTCTAAGTAAGCCAGATGGGTTGCCAAAGAATCGGTGCTCAGGGCCAGAAGTTGGGCATTTCTTGCACCGAATTCCGATTGCAGGCCGGCAAGTTGCTGCAGTTCTGTGGTGCTCACAGGTAAAAAATCACCGGTATAAAAAAAGACCACTGCCCATTGGTTGCCGAATTCTTCCGGGAACCGGCGCAGGCCCAACGTTGTTTGCAGTTGCATAATATCACCTCTCTCTATTTTATGAACCTTTTGACATTTTGCCCGCTATCGTTTATAATACATTTCAAAGGAGAAGAACGATGTTGAACCGTATCTTTCAATATAAGCGGATCTGGCTGGTGCTGTTGGCGCCGTTAGGCTTGCTTTTAACTCTGTTTGCCAGGCTGGATTCCAGCTGGGTGGAGAAGATTCACGCCGGCTATGTTTATCCGTTTTTTGCCAATTCCTTGGGTTGGCTGCTTTCCTTGGCGCCCTTTTCCGTGATGGAGATCTTGGTGGTGCTATTGGCGCTGGGGGCGATTCTTTATTTGGTTTTTTCCATCCGCAAGATCGTTCAAAATCGGCCCGCTTGGAAGCATCATTTATATCGGTTGGCTTTGAATATTCTTTGCGTGGGGTCCGTTGGTTATTTTGGGTTCGTTTTATTTATGGGCCTCAACTATCATCGGGCGTCTATCACAGAATATCTGGATCTTCAGGTGCAGAAGAGTAGTAGTGAAGAACTTTATGCCCTTTGCGAGCTATTGGTAAATGATGCTAATTTCTATCGGGCAGATCTTTTGGAAGATGAATCCGGCGTGGTTCAACTTTCCGATGGCGGATTTTATGAAACGGCCGATAGCGCCCGGGCGGCCTATGCCGGGCTGAGCCAAAAGATCCCGGTATTAAAAGCGGCCAATGTGCGGAATAAGCCGCTTCTCAGTTCCAAACTGTTTTCAATGGTCTTAACAACCGGCATCTATATCCCCTTTGAATCGGGGATCAATGTGGATATGCCGGCCCATACCGTGCCTGCAACCATGTGCCATGAACTAACCCATTTCCGGGGTTTTATGCGGGAAGATGAAGCGAATTTTTTGGCCTATCTGGCGTGTATGGAATCCGAACGGGCCGATTTCCGTTATAGCGGCACGTTGATGGCGTTCAGTTATGCCTTTAACGCCCTTTATAATGAGGATCAGGATCTAGCCCGTAAAATCGCCAAACAGTGCCACGCGGGAATGTTAACGGATCTGCGGGCTGAGGATGCCTATTGGGAGCCCTATCGGGATACCGTTGTTAGCAACACAGCCGATCAGATTTATGAGAATTATCTGCAGGCCAACGATCAGGAATCCGGCTTGAAAAGTTATGGTGAAATGATCGATCTGCTATTGGCTTATTATCGCAATTTCAGCGAAACTTAAGGAGTTTAAAATGCGTTTAAGAAAAAAGAAAAATGCCGGCCTCCGTTTTGAGCGTTGCGCCGCATATACCTTGGAAACCGAAGGCCTGAAAGAGGCTTTTTATCAGCATTTCGATGCCAAGAAACCCATCGAAATGGAAATTGGCTCCGGCAAGGGGCGCTTTATTGCGGAACTGGCCCGGCAAAACCCCGATAAACAGTTTATTTCCATTGAGCGGGTGATCGATTGTTTGGTGATGGCCATGGAAAAGGCGCAAAGGGCCGAACTGAAGAATATCTTCTATTTCTGCTTGGATGCGGCAACGTTAACCAACTATATGCCCGCCGAGAGTTTGGATACCATCTATCTGAATTTTTCCGATCCTTGGCCGAAAGCCCGCTATGCCAAACGGCGGCTGACCCATCGGCGGATGGTGGCGGCTTATCTGCCGTTGCTGAAAAAAGAGGGGAAGATCTGCTTTAAAACCGATAACCGTCCCTTATTTGATTTTTCTGTGGAAGAATTTCAGGAACTGCAATTCCGGTTGGAAGAGTTGACCTATGATCTGCATCAAACCGATACCCCCAATATTATGACCGAATATGAAGAACGCTTTTCTTCTATGGGTACGCCCATCAATCGTTTTGTAGCCTACCCAACAGAAGAAACCTATAAGATTTTAGGCTTAGCAGAATAAAAAGGGGATGTAAAGCAAAGGGCGGGAAAAATAAAGGATTTTACGCAGAATCCCTTTTTTACAAAGGAAAAAAGGAGCGGTAAAAAAACTTTACGTTTTTTTACCGCTCCTTTTGCGATTATTTATCTTTAAAAAAGGTTTCCTTCGGCCTTGCGGCGTTCACGCTCATTCCTAACCCCATACTCATACAAAGGGCCAAAACCGAGGAACCACCGTAACTGAAAAAGGGCAGGGTGATGCCGATTACCGGCAAAAGCCCCAAGCACATCCCAATGTTTTCGGCGGCCTGAAAAAAGAGCATGGCCGCTAGGCCGGTGCAGATAAAGGAGCCCATATGATCCCGGGCGTTTTTCGCGATATAAATCAGGCGCAGGATCATCGCCGCTTCCAACAGGACAATTAAAAGGCAACCTGCAAACCCCAATTCTTCCCCGCAAACGGAGAAGATAAAGTCGGTTTGTTTTTCCGGTAAGATGCTGTATTGAGTCTGGATGCCATGGCCCAAGCCGTTGCCGGTGAGGCCGCCGCTGCCTAAAGCGATTTTGCTTTGGATGGTGTGATACCCGAACCCTAAAGGATCCAAAGAGGGATCATAAACCGCCAGGATCCGCATTTGCTGATAGGTGTCCAGCCGGTCGAAGATAAAAGGTGCCGCCAAGCAAACCGCCCCGATGGCGGAAAGGAAATATCCCCAATGGAGCCCGGCAGAGAGCAACATCATAGCAAAGATAAAAACAAAGACCAAAACCGTTCCCAGATCCCCTTCCATTGCCACCAACCCGGCAATCAAACCGAAATGGAGCAGCAGGGGAATCAGCGTGCGGGGATGATTTAGATCTTCCCGCACCTTGGAAAGATGTTTAGAAAAAGTAAGAATGAAACCGATCTTCACAAATTCAGAAGGTTGCACGTTGATGGGGCCCAAAGAGATCCAGTTCTTATTGCCCATCACTTCGATGCCGAAGATCAGCGTTGCGATCAGTAGCAGAATACAAAGAATGTAAATAGGGATGGAAAAGAGGGCCAGATTATCATGTTCCAGTGTCAGCACAACGAGCGCCATCAAGGTGCCGATGCAAATTCCGCCGATCTGCACGATCAACATTCGTTTGGAACCAAAGGTGGCGGTGGCAGAACCGATCAGAATCACGCCGAACACACAGGAAGTGAGCATCAGGCTCAAAAGGATCCAATCGATCCGGCTGATAATATGGCGGATCAGTAATTTCAGTTGTTCCGTCGGTTTCACCTCCCCTTAGCATTTTATAATATTATAGCAATATAATTTAAAAATAACAAGATATATTTATAACTTGAAAAACTATAATAGTTGTGTTATAATAACGTGTACTGTCAGTATGTACTACTGAAAGTATCTGTTTTTACGCTAAGAAAGGAGCAGGCGGATGGAAAAGAGTTATCTTTGCAACGGCTTGGAAGATACCCAAAAAGCCGCCCGGGAAATTGCCGGGATGCTGAAAGGCCGGGAAACGATTGCCTATTTTGGGAATCTGGGCGCCGGAAAAACCACCTTCACCCGCTTTCTCTGCGAAGCTTTAGGCGTGGAAGAAGAGGTCACCAGCCCCACCTTTGCTATGGTCCATGAATATCATAGCGGCGCCTTCCCGGTTTATCATTTCGATATGTACCGGGTGGAAGGGCCGGAGAGTTTATTCAGTACCGGCTATTATGATTATCTGGGTACAGGGCTGATGCTCATTGAATGGAGCGAACATATGGAATCCGAACTGCCGGCCGATGCCTGGCGGCTGACTTTGAACTATGGCGAAGAGGAAGGCCAGCGGATTCTCAGATTGGAGATCAAAGAATGAAACGGTTAAGTATCGATAGCGCCGGCAAAACGGCGGCGGTGGCAGTGAGCGAAGGGGAGAACCTTTTGGCAGAAGGCTTTGCCGATGCGGGCCTCACCCATAGCCAGATGCTGTTGCCTTTGGTGGATGAAACCCTGAAAAAAGCCGGTATTCCGCTGGCGGAGATCGGGGAATTCGCCGTTACTTCCGGCCCCGGCTCCTTCACCGGCCTGCGGATCGGATGCAGTTTGGTGAAGGGAATGGCTCTGGATCGGCCCTGCATCCCGGTTCCCACTTTGATGGCGTTGGCCTTTAACGAGCGGGAAAGCGGCCGGGTGGCGGTTGCGTTGCTGGATGCTCGCTGCCGGCAGGTTTATATGGGGGCCTATGCCTTCCCGAAAGGGGCGCCGGAAGCGCGAATATCCGATCGGGCCTGTTCGGTGGAGGAAGCAAAAACGTTTATCAGCGCTCTGGAAGAACCGGCGGTTCTTTTGGGCGATGGTGCCTATCTGCTGGAAGAAATGGCAGATGGCAAAAATATTATAATGGGCGAAAAAAACCATATTTTAGGGGCGGGTGTTGCCCAAGCGGCTTCCTTTTTGGAGCCGATCCCCTCAGAACGGCTGATCCCTTCCTATTTCCGCTTATCTCAGGCGGAGCGGGAACGGATGGAGCGAGAGAAAAAAGAAAAAGGAGAATGAAAAATGGTTGTATTGGGTTGCGATAAGGCCGGAACAGAATGGTTGCCGGTGATTTCCGAAAAGTTGAATTCTATGGGCGTGGAGAATAAGATTCTCTATGATGGCACTATTGACGGTTGCGATTATACCGACGCTGCATTTCTGGTGGCCGAGGCCGTTGCCAATGGCGAAGCCGATAAAGGCGTTCTGGTTTGCGGAACCGGCATCGGTATGAGCATTGCCGCTAATAAAGTGAAGGGAATCCGTGCTTCGGTTTGCAACGATTGTTTTTCTGCTAAGATGACAGTTGTGCATAATAACAGCAATATCCTCTGTATGGGCGCCCGCGTTTTGGGCATTGAATTGGCCCAGATGATCGTGGAAAATTATTTCAGCGCAGAATTTGAGGCCGGCGGCCGGCATGAACGCCGGGTAAATGCCATTATTGCAAAAGAAAATGAACAGAACTAAAGGGGGCTTTTTCAGCCTGCTCCAAATTATTTTACTGGCCTTTTTATTGGGCAGTGCCGCCTCGTTATACAGTGCTGACGGATTCAGCGTGGCCTTTGCTTTCTTTCTGGCCCTTTCAGTGGCAGTGAGCAACCCGGTATTTCTGGGGATCTATCGTCGGTTCGGTATGCTGGTTTCAATGGGGTTGATGTTGGTCTTCGGGATCGGAATCTTCTCTTTGATGGAAGATCCTGCAACGGCCCTCTTAACCTGTACGCTCTGCTTTGCAATTCCGCTGCTAATGGGCTTTTTCTGGCCCCGTTTCCGAACCTTGGAATCGCTTACTAAAGCGGTGTTGCCGTTAACAGGCGGCGTGATCGTAGGCGGCTTTTTAATCTATTGCAAACTGCATTTCGGTGTTTGGTCGCCCTATGCGGCGGTGGAACGAATGAGTTTCCGAATGGGCGAAACGATCCAGAATATGCGTTCTCTTTATGCGCAGGTTTACGAAGGGGAACTTCTGGAACAAGTGAACAGTATTTTAACGCTGATGGTTCAAAATGCCGATGCCATCGCCCGTGAAATGATTTTCCTTTCGGTTTACGGTTTGTTGGGAATTTTCTATTTCAGTATTCTCTGGGCCGATCGAGTGGGGCTCAAGCAAGGCCAGATCTCCGGTTGCGGAAGTTGGGCTCAATTGATCCCCAGCCGCAGTATCAGTTGGCTCTATATGCTGGGCTTTTTGATTTTGAATTTTATCAATCTGGGCAGTTTTTATCAGTCGGCCGCCGCAACATTCACCTTTTTTGGTTTTTATTATGTGTTTGCTTCAGTTTATCTGTTGGATCGGTTTCTGCGCAAGAAACAGTTGCCGGTTTTTGTGCGGGTGCTGATCGCCGGGCTTTTATTTCTGGCAGCGCTGTTCAGTGCCGGCAATGCGCTCTTCTCGCCCTATTCCATTTTGATGTACGTAGGGTGGTGGATCGCAACTTCTCCCCGAAGAACGGTTTAATATTTTTTTAGTTGAGGAGGGCAGTTATGAAATCCATCAAATTGAATATTTCGCGAGTGGATATCCTGCTCTATTGCGGCTTGGCCGCCTTTTCGCTCCTGACGATGTTGGCGAATTTCTGGCTGGGCTTAACGGAACTTTTGCTGGCGGTATTGTTTGTGGTTGTCAGCATCGTCACATTGAAACAGAAAAATCGTCATATTTATTCTTATCTGCAGGGGATCACTTCTTATCTGGATGAGGCCACCCGGGAAAATCTGACCAATTTTCCTATGCCTATCACCCTTTTGAACGATAAGGGTGAGATCATCTGGTATAACGAACTTTTCCATCAAGTGCTCCATGATGGGCATATTCAGGAAATTTTCGGCCAAAAAGTGAAGGCGATCAATAAGAATATCTCGTTGGAAAAGATCGAGAAACATCAAAGCGGTAAATATGATATCACCTTTGCCGATAAGCAATATACTGTTTATATTCTCCGCCAAGGGGAAGAGGGCAAAGATCATTTTTATGCGGTCTATTGGATGGATAATCATAGCCTCCACGATCAGATCAATCGCTTGCGCGGCGATGCCGTTTGCGTGGCGTATCTTCTTTTGGATTCCTATGATGAGATTCCTGAAAACGTAACGGCGGTGCAGAAAAATACTTTTGTAAACCGGGTGGATGCGAAGGTGCGCCAACTGGCTAATTCCATCCACGGCTTGGTGCAAAAGCCGGAAGTGGATAAATATGTGATCTTTTTTGAGCGCCGTTATCTGGAAACCTTGCGGGATAGTAAGTTTAAGATTTTAAACGACGTGAAGGAGATCAAAATCGAAGGTGTGCTCCACGCCACCCTTTCGATTGGTGTTGCCATCGGAAACGGGGATGTGCTCCGCACAGATGAAGTGGCCCGCAGTGCGCTGGATCTGGCCCTTTCCCGGGGCGGCGATCAGGCGGCAATGACCAATACCGAAAAAGAACGCTATGAATTTTTTGGCGGCAACAGCGAAAGCGGAAACCGCCGGAAACGGGTAAAAGTGCGGTTGGTGGCGGATGCCCTGTCTGCTCAGATCGATCGGGTGGAACACGTTTATATTATGGGCCATAAGTTTGCCGATCTGGATTGCATCGGTGCCTCTGTGGGCGTGGCCCGGAGCGTGATGGCCTTGGGCAAACGGCCCCATATCCTTTATAACCTGCAGGAAAATCTCTGCGTGGATATGCTGGAAATGCTGATGGACACCGAATATCGGGAGATCCTGATGGAAGTTTCCCATTTCACCAAGCCTATGGCAGAAAATGCCTTGCTGGTGGTGGTGGATACCCATAGTATGGATTATATTGAAAGCGAAAAGATTTTGAGTTGGTTCCGAGATGTGGTGGTGATCGATCATCATCGCAAAGCCCCGGTGGGCGCCATCAGTCACGCCGCTATTATGTTCCATGAGCCCAACGCTTCTTCGGCCAGCGAGATGGTAACAGAACTGGCCGAAAACGTAAAGCGTTGCAAATTGACGAAAACCGATGCCCGGGCCCTTTTGGCCGGCATCATTCTGGATACCAAAAACTTCACCGAACGCACCGGCAGCCGCACCTTTGAAGCCGCGGCCACTCTGCGCAAAACCGGGGCGGATCCGCAGGAGATCCGGGGATTCTTTAAAAACGATCTGGCTTCTTATCGCAAGCAGATGGAAATGATCACCCGGGCTGAAATGGTGGGTGAGCATACGGCGCTGGTGGCTTGGGACGAAGAACCCTTCGATGGCATTAAGGTGATTGCCGCAAAAGCCGCCGATGAACTTTTGAATGTGGCCGAGATCAACGGCGCTTTCGTAATGTTTGAAGAAGGCGGCCAGGTGCATATTTCCGGCCGTTGCGATACGAATTATAATGTGCAAAGAATTATGGAAGAAATGGGCGGCGGCGGTCATCGCAGTGCCGCCGGTGCTCAGATCAAGGATCGGCCCTTTGATGAAGTGAAAGCGGAATTGATCCGTTTGGTCCAAGAGCAGGAAGGAGAAGAAAAAGAATGAAAGTTGTATTGTTAGCAGATGTAAAAGGCCAAGGGAAAAAAGGGGAAACGGTGAACGTGGCCGATGGCTACGGCCGGAATTTCCTGATCGCCCGTGGCTTGGCAACCCCGGTGAATGCCCAGATCCAAAACGATTTCGCCGGAAAAGCGGCTGCCGCTCAGCATAAAATCGATGTGGATACCGCCGCCGCAAAAGAGCATCAGGCCAAATTAGAGGGCAAAACCTTCACCCTGAAAGCAAAGGGCGGCGATAGCGGTAAATTATTTGGCGCCATCACCGGCAAGGAAGTGGCCCAATTGATCGAAAAAGAAACCGGCATCGCCGTGGATAAAAAGAAATTGGTGGTGGATACCATCAAAACCTTCGGTACCTATCCCTGCACGGTAAAACTTTATACGGGGATTGCGGCCAAAATCAATATTTCTGTTGAAAAAGCAGATTAAGGAGAACATTCTGTGGAATTTGAAGATTTAAAACGAGTTCCCCATAGCCTGGAAGCCGAGCAGAGTATTCTGGGTGCGCTGATCGTGGATTTTAACTGTATGGAAGATCTGGCAGTCTTTTTGCGCCCGGATCATTTCTATGTGGAAAAATACGGCCGGATCTATAGCGAGATTATGGAAATGTATATGGTGAGCGAAAAGATCGATTTCGTCACCGTTCTGAACCGGGTGGTGGCCGCCGGCATCTATGAGGAAGCCGAAGCCAAACAATTGCTTTATGATATGGCCTCTGCGGTTCCTTCTGCCAAAAACGCCGAAGCCTATGGGCGGATCGTGGTGGAAAAGGCCAACCTGCGCCGGTTGATTAACGCCTGCGAGGAGATCACCAAAGCCTGCTACGATCAGGAAGATGAAGTGCAGAATATTCTGGATATGGCCGAAAGCAAGATTTTTGAGATTCGGGATCAGCAGGGAAATACCTCGATGACCGAATTGAAAACCGCCCTGATCCAGAGTTTTGAAAACGTATCGAAAATCGCTCAGGATCGGGCCGCATTTGCAGGCCTGCAAACCAACTTCCGGGATCTGGACCGGGTGCTTTCCGGCTTTGGTAAGAGCGATCTGATCTTGCTGGCCGCCCGGCCGGGCTTAGGAAAAACTTCCTTTGCCTTAAATATTGCCCAAAATATTGGGTTGCAGGGCAAAACCATTGCCATTTTCTCTTTGGAAATGAGCAACGAACAGTTGGCCAATCGTTTGCTGGCCAGCCATAGCGGCGTGGATAATAAAAAATTCCGCACCGGCGAACTCAGTTCCAACGAATGGGTGCGGCTGGGCCAATCTTCGTCTATTCTGGCGAAAACCAAGGTATATCTGGATGATACGCCCAATATGACGGTGGCCCAAATGAAAGCCAAATTGCGCCGATTGCCGGAACTGGATTTGGTGATCGTGGACTATTTGCAGTTGATGAGCGGCGGCGGAAGAAACAATAGCCGCCAGGAAGAGGTTTCTGAAATTTCCCGGTCTATGAAGATGCTGGCAAAAGAATTCAACGTGCCGGTGCTGTGCCTTTCCCAGCTATCCCGTGCTTCGGAAAAACGGGAAGGGGATAAACGCCCGATGCCTTCAGATCTGCGTGAATCCGGGTCAATCGAGCAGGATGCCGATGCCATTATGTTTCTTTATAATGATGCGCTTTATAATAAAGAAACGGCAACGCCCAATAAGATCGAATTGATAATTGCGAAAAACCGCCATGGCCCCACCGAAACAGTGTTCTTGAGTTGGAATAGCACCTTAACGAAGTTTGGAAACTATAAAGCGAAAAAAGAAGCCATCCCATTGCCGGATGAGGCCCCGCCCGCATGATGAGAGAGCGTTTTCAGCAGAAATGGGCAGCCTTGGGCCTGCCCGCCGGAGCCAAGGTTACAGTGGCCCTGAGCGGCGGGCCGGATTCGGTGGCCCTCTTAGCCTTATTGCGGGAAGTAATGCCGGCTGATTCCTTGCAGGCGGCCCATGTGAATCATGGCCTGCGGGGCGAAACCGCCCAGAGAGATCAATATTTTTGCCAGGATCTTTGCCAAAAATGGCAGATCCCCTTAACGGTTTTTCAAGGGGATGCGGCCGCTTATGCCGCAGAGCGGGGAATGAGCCCGGAAGAGGGCGCAAGAGCCCTACGCTATGGTTTTTTAGATCCCTTGGCTGATGGGGTGGATCATTTTGTGGCAACCGCCCATCATCGAGGCGATCAGCAGGAAACTTTCTGGATCAATCTCTATCGAGGGAGCGGAAGCGGCGGTCTTCGGGGCATTAAAGCCCGCCGGGATGGTTATCTGCGGCCGTTGCTCTCCTTTAGCCGGGAAGAAATTTTAGCCGAACTGGCGCAAAAAGAACTTTCTTATGTGCAGGATGAAACCAACGAAGATCCCGCTTACCTGCGGAATTTTTTGCGGCATCAGGCATTGCCCCTATTGGATTCCCGGCCCGAAGGGAATTTTCAAAAGGGCCTGGCGGCGGCGATGGAATGTTTGGCCGAGGAAGATGATGCGCTGAACCAATGGGCAGAGCAAATCCAAACCGATGAGGCGCAGGTTCTTCGGAAATTGCCGGCCGCCGTGTTGAAACGGGTGCTGGATCGGATGTTGGGCGAGCCCTTGAGCCGCCTGCATTTTGCGGAAATTCGGCAAATTTTGCAAAATAATCCGCCCTCTGCCCAATTGCAACTGCCGGAAGGAAGGTGCTTTCGGCTGGAATACGGCCATTGCTGTTTTCCGGCAGAGATTAAAGGTTGCAGCATCCCGGTGGAGTTGGATGTGCCGGTGGACTGTGGCGATCAAGAATTTATCCTTCGGTCAAAGGAAATTCATAATCCGTTTACATATTCACTGTTAGATTGTGGTAAAATAGGGAATCATCTGGTCTTGCGGCATAAATTGCCCGGCGATCGGTTTTCTCCCGTGGGCAAAAAGGGAACAACCCAATTGCTCAAACGCTTAAAAAATGACCGTGTGCCCCGCTCTCGGCGGGATGCGCTTTGGATTCTGGCGGAAGAAAACGGCCGGATCCTTTGGGTGGAAGGCTACGGAGTCGATCAAACTGTGGCCGCCCCAAAAAATGATTCTGTTTTATTTGCAGAAATCAGGAGAAAAGGGGAAGAATAAAGATGACCTTTGAAAGTAATGATATAAAAGAGGTTTTATGCAGCGAGGAACAGATCCGATCTAAAATGGCTGAATTGGGCGCTCGGATCACTGCAGACTATCAAGGAAAAGATCTGTTGCTGGTGGCGATTTTAAAGGGTAGTGTGATGGTGATGGCAGATCTGATGCGTCATATCGATATGCCGATCCAGATCGATTTTATGAAAGTATCCAGTTACGGTGCCGGAACGGAAAGCAAAGGCAGTGTGAAGATCTTAAAGGATCTGGACGTGGATATTGCAGGTTTGAACGTGGTGATCGTGGAGGATATTCTGGATAGCGGCATCACCTTGCATAACCTGATTAATATGTTGAAACAGCGCAATCCCCAATCTATCGAGATCTGTACGCTCTTTTCCAAGCCGGCCCGCCGGCAGGTGGAAGTGGATGCCAAATATATCGGCTATGAAATCCCCGATGCATTCATTGTGGGCTACGGTCTGGATTATAACGAAAAGTATCGCAATCTTCCTTACGTTGGCATTTTGAAGGAAGAAGTATATAGCAAGGAGTGAATCGTAACTTGAATAAGAAACCCGCATTTAGAGGGGTCATTTATGTGATCCTGATGTTTGCCATTGTTTTAGGTCTGTTTTCGCTTTTGAATAAAGGATCCGATGTAAAGAAGATCTCTTATAGCGAAATGGTAAACTATTTCAATACAGAGCAGGTGGAGTCCTTCAAAGTGGTAGGAACTAAAGTATCCTGTGAATTGAAGGATGGCTCAAAGGTTTCCCATGAACTGTTGAGTTTGGGAATGTTTAATGAGAATATTATGCCGATGGTGCTGGAACAGCAAAAGGCCGGAACGATCACTTCTTATGATTTTGAAGAAGGATTTGTGCTACCTTGGTGGGTTAGTTTTCTGCCCTACCTGTTGCTGATCGGCATCACCGTTGTGTTCATCGTTATGACCAATCGGCAGATGAACGGCGGCAAAGGCCCGGCTTTTGCCCGGGTTCGGGTGAAACACGGCACGGATCTGAAGGATAAAAAGACCTTCCGGGATGTGGCCGGAGCCGATGAAGAAAAAGAAGAACTGGTGGAGATTGTGGATTTCCTAAAAAATCCCCGCCAGTATATGGAATTGGGCGCTCGGATCCCCAAGGGCGTGCTGTTGGTGGGCCCGCCGGGAACGGGTAAAACCCTGTTGGCGAAGGCCGTTGCCGGCGAAGCAGGCGTGCCGTTTCTCTCTATTTCCGGCTCCGATTTTGTGGAACTTTATGTGGGCGTGGGGGCTTCCCGTGTGCGGGAACTCTTTGATGAAGCCAAAAAGAATAATCCCTGCATCATCTTTATCGATGAGATCGATGCGGTGGGCCGCCGCAGAGGCACCGGCCTGGGTGGCGGTCACGATGAACGGGAGCAAACCCTGAACCAGTTGCTGGTGGAAATGGATGGATTCGGTAATAACGCCGGGATCATCGTTATTGCCGCCACCAACCGGGCGGATGTTCTGGATCCCGCTCTGTTGCGGCCCGGCCGTTTCGACCGTCAGGTCTATGTGGGCCGGCCGGATCAAAAGGGGCGTGAGGAAATTCTGAAAGTGCACGCCCGGAATAAGAAATTTTCCGAAGACGTGAATTTTGTCGATATCGCCAAAGGCACCATCGGCTTCACCGGCGCTGATATTGAAAACCTATTGAATGAAGCCGCTCTGCTTGCCGCTCGCCGGGGTAAAAAAGAGATCGGCCAGCAGGAAATTGAAGAATCGGTGATGAAAGTGATCGCCGGCCCTGAAAAGAAGAGCCGCAAGATCATCGAAAAAGAACGAAAACTCACCGCCTTCCACGAAGCCGGCCACGCTGTTGTGGCTCGCTTTTTGGAAACGGCCGATCCTGTGCATGAGATCTCCATCGTGCCCCGGGGCCGTGCCGGCGGCTATACCTTGCATCTTCCTCAAGAGGATGTGTCTTATGCCACTAAGAATGTGATGTTCGAGCAGATTGTGGGTCTGCTGGGCGGCCGGGTCAGCGAAAAATTGTATCTGGACGATATTTCCACCGGCGCCTCTAACGATATCGAGCGTGCCACTTCTATTGCCCGCCAGATGGTAACCAAATACGGAATGAGCGATCGGATCGGCCCTATTCTTTATGGGAGCGAAAGCAACGAAGTGTTCATTGGCCGGGATCTTACCACCCAGCGGGATTATTCTGAGCACGTGGCCGCAATGATCGATGAAGAGATTAAAAAGATCATCGATGATGCCTATGCCAAGGCAGAACAGATTTTGGCAGATCACGAAAAAGAAGTGCGCCTGATTGCAGAAAGCCTTTTGGAAAAAGACCGTCTTTCCGGTATGGACTTCGATCGGCTGATGAAGGGAGAACCCCTGGAAGAGCCGGCAGAAGAATCCGCAGAAGAACCCGCAGAGCCTGTGAGCAGCGAAACGATTGTTGAAGAAAGCGTAACGCCGCCTGCGGAAGAAGAATAAGTTTAAAAAATTTCTCTTTCAATCAGTAAGACTCTTGAAAACAGTAAAAAAACTGTGCAGATTTTTCTGCACAGTTTTTTCTTGGTGTAACGAAAACCACCGGCTGTGCCGGTGGTTCTGAAAAGCTTTAGCTATGAGTGGAAAAAATATCCTCCTTCGTCTAAAATAGAAGTGGGTTTGCCAGCCACAACAAAAAAGACGAAGGAGGAATCAAGTATGAAA
>JAZNEH010000102.1:0-14757 GCA_045588515.1 Eubacteriales bacterium | reverse complement strand
CATCAATAAAAGGATAATAAATGGTCTGCTATTACAATGAAGAATACTTAACAAAAAGCCGATATTTTGTTTGATCATCTGATTACCGATGGGGGCGGCAATCCAGGTGAGACCGCCGGCCAAAAGAAAGGTGCTTAAAGCAGTGAAAATACTTTCTGCATAATAGATCTGAAGGATCGTTTGAGTTCCGGCACCCAAAGCCCGAAGGATGTAGATTTCTTTTTGTTTTTTATAGATACTGCCGGAAACGAATTGAGCAAAAATCACAATGGCAAAAAGGCAAAGTCCCAAGCTTATATAACGAAAAACCATTATTAAAGATTGAAATACATCGTCCAAGGTTTCTAATTCATAAGAAATTGCGCTGATCAGCCCATAGCGTAAGCCGTGATCGGCGGCGGTGCATTCGGATAAAAAAGCAGAGATTTCCGTACTTTCAGCTGGTTTGGTGGTTACTGCGTAGGTATAAAGACCGGATCTTCCTTCCGATAGCGTTTCAAAAAGAGAATCGGAAACAACGAGGAGATCGCTGATGTCGTAACGGTTAAAGGAAGCTTCTCCAAGCATAACGCCTAAAACGTTGACGTTTTCCGCCGTGAATCCGGGGCGGTGATCGTTGTAAGAAACAGAGAACGACAAATTCTTTTTTCGTTCCTCCCAGGGCAAAGAATAGCCGGATTCATAGTAAGTTTTTCCATCTACTTGAATACTGGTGGTGGAAACGGAATTGAAGGGAACCAAAAAATCATATCGATTCAGTGTGTTGATCTCGCCGAAATAATCCTGCAAACCAGCCGTTGATAGATCGATGTCACGCAGTCGGGCTATACTATTAGAGGAAACAGAAACCGATTCATTTGATAGTTTGATATTCATTCCGTCGATAGAAACAACATTCGGGAAGGTGGAACTGATTTCGGCTATTTTTCCTTTGCCAACAAAAGCCAGGCAATGAACCCCATAATCCTTTTCATAGGCCAATTCCTGCAGGCGCATCGAATTTAGGTGATCTGCTTTATAGGTCGAAAAATTAAATTTTGTATCGATAATTCCGCTGATCGTGTAATTAGTATTTCCGAGAAAAAGCGTTTTTTGAAGCAGATCCTCCGGCTTTTGTATTAACATATAATCAACAGAAGGTGTTTCATTGCTTGATAAAACCAACTGTTGTTTTTCTTCTGTATTTAACGTTTGAAATTTATCATAGGATAAAGCTGTTCCATCCTTGCAATGGTAAATGGGCCCGTTGTAGTTGCCATATCCAGTCTTTAAAAAATGTTCATAGACATAGGAACTGATGGCGATTTGATTAGAGTTTTCTGCCGGCAGAGTACCGGCGACTAAGGAAAAGCCAAAGGCTTTCAGATCATCTTCTGTGATTTCCATAAATCCGGATAATTTAGAAATATATAGTGGTGAAGTTTGAAAGTCTGACTTTGCATAACCATAGTTTTGCTCGATCATCAGTTCGGTAAAGGGAGGTTGATACACTCCTTTAACGGTTTGACCAGTTGCTTGAGCAAGACGGTTTAATTCTTCTTGATCCAGTTTAAATCCGTCTTGATACCAGGTGCTCGTCCCGTTATGCGTTAGTTGTTTCTCTTTATGTAAGGTGATGTAGGTGCTGTTGGAATCCTGAAGAGAATTAATGAGGGTCGTTTTTTTATCATAAGAGGCAAACATATCGGCAATCCCCACTAATAAAAAGGAAAAAGCAGAGAGGATAACCGCAATAGAGAAGCTGATCTTTTGCAAGCGATATTGTGGAGAGAGAATTTTATAGCTGTTTTCAAGGTCATTTTAGCGTTCAAAAACGGTTTTATTTGCGATTTCGAAGGCGTAATTGTTTTTTTAAGATCGCGATCATTGATCATTTTTCCGTCAGCCAATTCAATGATCCGATCGGCATATTGCTCTGCATATACTCGGTCGTGCGAAATAACCACCACCAATTTATCTGCCGATAGTTTTTTAAGAATCTCGAAAATCTGTTTTCCGGTTTCGGAATCCAAAGCACCGGTGGGCTCATCCGCTAAAATGATATGAGGGTTCTTTACTAATGCTCGGGCAATAGAAACTCGCTGGCGTTGACCGCCGGAAAGCGTTTGGAGTTTTCGTTCTTCATATCCATTTAACTCCACTAATTGCAATGCTTGGCAAACTGCTTGCTCTGTGGCTTTTTTTCCTTGCAATTCCAACGCAATGCCAATATTTTCTTTCACATTAAGAGTCGGAAGTAGATTATACTCTTGAAAAATAAATCCGACATATGTATTGCGGTAAGCATCAAATTGCCTGGCCTTGAAATTTTTTGTGCTGATTCCGTCAATAAAGATCTCACCTTCAGTGGGAAAATCCAATCCCCCCAACAAATTCAGAAGCGTGGTTTTTCCGCTGCCGGAACGCCCCACTAAAAAGATTAAACCTTGCTCCGGTAGATCAAAGGAAACATTTTTTAAGGCTTCTACCGGTTTCATATGTTTGCTTTGATAGATTTTCGATAGATTCTTAATTTGTATCATCTTGCACTCTCTTTCTTTTTGAAAGTTTTGGCGATTTAAAAGCCCTTTTTTCAAAAAAGGCCCTTTTTGAAAAAAGGGCCTTTTGTAGGGTTCGGGGCTAGGCCCCAATTATTCAATGGGTTTCAGGTTCCAGATATTTTCAGCGTATTCGGTAACCGCCCGGTCGCTGGCGAAGATGCCGGCCTTGGCAATGTTCACCAGGCTCATCCCGTTCCAGCGCAGGGTATCACCATAGATTTCGTTGATCCGGGTCTGGGCATCCTTATAGGCGTTGAAATCGGCCAGCACCATATAGGGATCGGGCCCGATCAGGTAACGAACGATGGATTCAAAGTTCTTGCCGCCGATTCTTTCTTTGAGGATGGAATCCAAGAGTTCCCGCATATGGGGATCGTTGCGGTAGAGTTGATCCGGGTGGTAGCCATCCTGTTTCCAGGCGTTCACTTCAGGAGTAGTGAGGCCGAAGAGGAACATATTCTCATCCCCCACCTGTTCGTGGATCTCCACGTTGGCGCCGTCCAGCGTACCGATGGTGAGGGCGCCGTTGATCATAAATTTCATATTCCCGGTGCCGCTGGCTTCTTTACCGGCCAGGGAGATCTGCTCGCTGACTTCGGCGGCGGGCATCAGAATTTCGGCGATGGAAACTTTATAGTCTGCCAGGAACACCACTTTCAGCATATCGTGGATGGCGGGATCGTTATTGATCATATCGCCCAGCGCACAAATAAAGCGGATGATCTCCTTTGCCATAATATAGCCGGCAGAGGCTTTAGCGCCGAAAATAAAGGTATGGGGCTGAATGGTTAAGCCTTCATATTTGATCCGGCGATAAAGGTCATAAATATGCAGAGCGCAGAGCAACTGGCGTTTATACTCGTGGAGCCGCTTGGCTTGCACATCGAAAATGGAATTCGGGTTCACTTTGATGCCGGCAGAATGTTCGATATATTTCGCCAGCCGCAGTTTATTCTGCCGCTTGATCTCCGGCAGGCGTTTGAGAACCGATTCATCCTTTTGGAAGGCCATCAGTTTTTCCAGTTCGGCGCCGTTATTGATAAAGCCATCGCCGATCAGTTCCTTCAAAAGATCGGTGAGCCAGGGGTTGCTTTGGCAGAGCCAACGGCGATGCACGATGCCGTTGGTAACGTTGGTGAGTTTGCCGGGGAAGATATCATTGTAATCCTTGAAAAGATCCACTTTCAGGATCTCGCTATGCAGAGCGGAAACGCCGTTCACGCTATAGCAACAGGCCACGCAAAGATTTGCCATCCGCACCATTCCGTCGCCGATCACAGCCATCTGGTCGATCACGTCCCGTTTTTCGGGATGATTGTTATAAATATCCTCGCAGAACCGGCGGTTGATCTCTTTCACGATGGTATAGATCCGGGGCAGGCGGCCGCTGAAGAGATGGATGGACCATTTTTCTAGGGCCTCGCTCATAACGGTATGGTTGGTATAGGCCAGCGTGCGGCAGGTGATACCCCAAGCGGCATCCCAAGAATACCCGTGAACGTCCATCAAAAGGCGCATTAATTCAGGCACGCAAAGGGCCGGGTGGGTATCGTTGATATGGATCACAACCTTTTCAGGCAGGTTATCCAAAGTGCCGTATTTCTTTAAATGATCGGCAAGAATATTCTGCAGGGATGCGCTGACGAAGAAATATTGTTGGCGCAGGCGCAGGTTTTTGCCTTCTTCGTGATCGTCGGCAGGATAAAGCACCCGGCTGATGGCTTCGGCTTTGGCATCGCCTTCGCAACTTTTCAAATATTCACCCCGGGAGAAGAGGGACATATCAAAGTTTTCAAGGCTTTTGGCACCCCAGAGGCGCAGTTTATTCACAATTTTGGAATCGTGGCCGCTGATCATCAGATCATAGGGAACGGCCAAAACCTTATAATAGCCTTTATGCACGGTTTTGAGGCCTTCGTTGCTCCAAAGTTCCTCCACTTGGCCGTCGAAATGAATTTCTTGGGCTTCGTCGGGCCGGGCAACCAGCCAACCGCCGCCCATTTCCAGCCAGTTATCCGGGAATTCCATCTGCCAGCCATCCACGATCACCTGTTTAAAGATGCCGAATTCATATCGAATGGAAAAGCCAGTGGCGGGATAATTGCAAGCGGTTAAGGAATCCAGATAACAAGAGGCCAGACGGCCCAACCCGCCGTTGCCTAATCCTGCATCGGGTTCCATCTCATATAATTTTTCCAGATCTGCGCCCAATTCAGAAAGAGCGGAGCGCACTTCTTCTTCAATGCCTAAATTATAGAGATTGTTTCTTAGGGAGCGGCCGACGAGGAATTCCATCGACATATAGTAAACTTGCTTTGCTTCCTGTTCTTTCATTTTCTTTTTGGCATCCCGGCGTTTTTTGCGCAGTTCGTGTTGCACGAAACTGATCACGCTTTCATACATTTGCCGATCGGTTGCCTGATCAATATCGCAAGCAAATTTCTCGGTAACAACGGCCTGGATTTTTTCTTTGATTTCCTGTTGGGTCATAGGTTCTTCTTCTCCTTGGTTTCTGCTCAATAGTGTTTAAATTTCTGCATAGAGGGCTTGGTAGGCGGTTACACTGGGGCCCCAGCTATAATCGCCGGCCATGGCATTTTTGCAGGCTTGGATAAAATGTTTCTGATCGGCAAAGAGGGCCAAACAACGCCAGAGCGCATTGGCAAAATCTTCGCTGTCGAAACTTTGGAAAGTGATGCCCCGGCCGGTTTTGGCCGTGGGATCATAGGGAATCACCGTATCGGCCAGCCCGCCGGTGGTGTGCACAAGGGGCAGGGTGCCATAGCGCATAGCGATCATTTGGGCCAGGCCGCAGGGTTCAAATTTGCTGGGCATCATAAAGAAATCGCAACCGGCATAGATGCGCTGGGCTAAAGCACCGTCGAAAGCCAGGCAAACCCGCAGGTTATGGGGATGCCGATCGGCACATTCCCGCAAAAACTGCTCGTATTCCGCTTCGCCGGTGCCCAATATAACGATCTGGGCATTCTGCTCGGCCAGCCAATCCAGTTTATCCCGCAAAAGTTCCAATCCCTTTTGATGGGTCAAGCGGGTCACCATCCCGAAAAGGGGAAGGTTGTTGGTTTCCGGCAGGCCCAGTTCCTTTTGCAGGGCAAATTTATTTTGTTTCTTATCTGCAACGGTTTTAGCTGTATAGTTGGCGGCGATCCGGGGATCGGTTGCGGGATCGAAAAGATCGGTGTCAATGCCGTTCAGAATTCCGCTGACTTTAAAACTCCGGGCCCCCAGAATATGTTCCAGCCCGCAGGATTTGGGCGGGCTCATAATCTCTTCTGCATACCGTTTGGAAACGGTAGTTACTTTATTGGAACATTCAATGGCGCCTTTCATCAAATTCAGGCTATCTCTATAGAAAAGCAAAGGCTTGGCTTGCTCGTCCAAGCCGAAAATATCGCCCAGAATATAGGGATCGTATTTACCTTGGAATTCGATATTATGAATAGTGAAAACGGTTTTGATCCCGCCGTAGCCCGCTCTCTGGCGGAACTGGGTGTCTAAGAGCACCGGCACCAGAGCGGTATGCCAATCGTTGCAATGGAGAACATCCGGGATAAAATCAATTAAGGGCAAAACCTCTAAAATCGCCCGGGAAAAGAACGCGAAGCGTTCGCCATCGTCAAATTCCCCATAAACCTGAGGCCGGGCAAAATAAAAGTCGTTTTCCAAAAGATAATAGGTTACACCATCGATGTTTGCTTCATAAACGCCGCATTTTT
The DNA here is from genome assembly GCA_045588515.1 of Eubacteriales bacterium. Classification (GTDB taxonomy): domain Bacteria; phylum Bacillota; class Clostridia; order Oscillospirales; family QAKW01; genus QAKW01. The sequence continues at coordinate 8,480 of JAZNEH010000102.1, read as the reverse complement.
GATGGCGCCAGGCGTTATGGAAATAAAACTCTGTGCGGAAACTACATTTTTCTTTCAGCATCTGGGAAATCGCACTGTAAAAGGGGAGGATCACCCGGCAATCGTCGCCGGCCCGGCAGAGGGCCTTGGGCAGGGCACCGGCCACATCCCCTAAACCGCCTACTTTAATAAATGGGGCGGCTTCGCTGGCAGCATATAAAATCTTCATCGGTTTTACCACCTTTTAAACAGTTTTATTTTTACCAACCACAAAGGGCAATTGAGCGGAGCCTTTTAAAACAGTTCCGGATGAGATGCGGCTGTTTTTATCCAGAATTCCGCAATCGATCTTGGCATCCCCTTCCACAATGCTTTTTTGCATTAAAATGGCGTTTTCAACAACGGCCCCTTCTTCCACAGTAACGCCGCGGAAGATCACAGAATTTTTAACAGTGCCGCGGATGGTGCAACCATCGGCGATCAGGCTGTTTTCAACGTCTGCATTATAGTCATAGTGGGTGGGAACAGAGTCTTTTACTTTGGTATAAACCGGCCGCTCTTCGGGGAAGAGTTCCGCCTTCTTAGCCGGTTCCAGCATATCCATACTGGCTTTGAAATAATCGGCGGTATTTTGGATGATTCGGGCATAGCCGGGATGGCGATAGCCATAGATCAGTTGATCTTCCAGATGATGCTGGATCAGATCCCGATTCATATTGGTATAATCGTTATTCTCGGCTTCCAGCAGGAAGTTTACCAAATCTTCCCGCCGCATCATAAAGAGGCCCAGAGAATAGGGTTTGGCGGCTTCTTCTTCGTTCAGTTGATAGGAAAGTTTGGTGATGCGGCCATCATCTGCCGTTTCCAGAATGGCTTCGCCCACGTTGCCGGGAATTTCGCTATAAGCAACCGTTAGATAGGCGCCGTTCCGTTGATGTTCTTTTGCCATCGCTTCCAGATCCACGCTGGCAACCGTTCCGCCATAGGCCAGAACTACCAATTCTGCTTTGCTCTCTTCTATAAAGGTGCGGAAGGCACGCAGAGCATCCAGCCGCCCCCGATAAGAGGCCTTATCAGCACCGGGCCAAGCCATGGGTGTGAGCATCATCAGGCCGCCTCTGCGGCGATTCAGATCCCAATCTTCCCCATTGCCTAGATGGTCGATCATAGACCCATAGTTTTGAGAGGCGATAATGCCGATATTTTTGATATGGGCGTTCACCATGGCCGAAAGAGTGAAATCAATGGTGCGGTAACGGCCGGCGAAGGGCAGGCCGGCAGGGGCCCGGAAGCGAGTCAACTCATTGGCAGTATTTTGTTGATTATAGTGTTCAGAAAAAATAATACCCAAAGCGTTCATTTTTATGCCTCCTTCGATCCGTCTTTTACGGCGTTCGGTTTAATCATTTCTTTCGGCAAAACCGTTTGGCCGGCTTTCACAACGGCCCCGGAGCCGATGACGGCGATGCCCCATTCGCCTTCATAGTTTTCAGGCTCTGCGCCGATCACAGCATCGTCTTCGATCACAGCGCCGGGAGCAATGATGGCATATTTGATGGTGCAATTTTTGCCGATTTTTGCATTCTCCATAATCACGGCAGAGTTCAGGGTGGTTCCTTCATTTACGCTGACGCCGGAGAATAAAACGCTATACCAGAGGTTACATCCTTCCAGCGTACAGTTTTCGGTAATCATCGAATCTTTTAAGGTAACGCCTTTACCGATATACTGGGGTTTTAGGTTTTGGCCGTGGCGGGCATAAATCTTCCAATCGGGATCTGAAAGATTTAAGGGGATGCTCGGATTCAAAAGATCCATATTGGCTTCCCATAGGCTTTCAATGGTTCCAACGTCTTTCCAATAGCCGTCAAAGGCCCATGCGAACATCCGCTCACCGGAATTCAGCATAGCAGGCAATACGTTTTTGCCAAAATCGTTGGAACTAGACGGATCTTTTTCATCGTCGATCAGATATTTGCGGAGTTTAGACCAAGTAAAAATATAAATGCCCATTGAGGCCCGGTTGGACTTAGGAACGGGCGGTTTCTCTTCGAATTCATAAATGGCATCGTTACTATCTGCATTCACGATCCCGAACCGGCTGGCTTCTTCCATCGGAACCTGCAGGGTGGCGATGGTGGCATCTGCGTTCTTTTCTTTATGGAATTCCAGCATTTTGCTGTAGTCCATTTTATAAACGTGGTCGCCGGAAAGAACCAGAACGTACTTCGGATCGTATTTCTCAATAAATTCAATGTTTTGATAGATGGCGTTGGCTGTGCCTTTATACCATTCGCCGGTGGCACCGCTCACGTAGGGGGGAAGGATGCTAACGCCGCCTTCCATCCGATTCAGATCCCAAGGTTGGCCGTTGCCTATGTACGAATGCAGTTCCAGAGGGCGGTATTGAGTTAATACGCCCACAGTATCAATGCCGGAGTTGGTGCAGTTGGAAAGAGGGAAATCGATAATGCGATATTTTCCGCCAAAGGGGATGGCTGGCTTTGCGGTTTCTTGGGTTAAAACGTAAAGCCGGCTGCCCTGGCCGCCGGCCAGAAGCATTGCAATCATTTCTTTATTTTTCATGGTCTTTTCCTCCTGATTCTTTTCGATACTTAAAATAATTTGCCGAAAACGGCGGCAGATGCAGGGTGGCAGAACAGGGCTGTCCGTGGAAGGGCTTGGCATTTGAAACGGTAAGCCGCTTTTTAAAGCGGTTTTGTCCGCCGAACCGCTCCTCTTCGGAACTCAACAATAGATTTAAGGTTCCCGGCTCAGGGAGCCCCAGTTTATAATCTATGATATCGTATTCCGAAAAATTCACCACCACCAGAATTTCTTCCTTATCGCATTTACGCAGAAAGGCTAAAACGCAATTGGTGGTGTCGTCCAGAGAGATCCATTCAAATCCCTCCCAGCCGGTGTCTTTGGCCCAGAAGGCCGGATGCTTTCGGTAAAAGAGGTTCAGTTCCCGCACATAATTTTGCAGTTGCTGATGGGGCTCATAATCCAGCAACATCCAATCCAGGCTTTTTTCTTCGTTCCATTCAATGAACTGGCCGAATTCCCCGCCCATAAAGAGCAGTTTTTTACCCGGGTGGCCCATCATAAAGCCATAGAATGCTTTCAGGTTTTGGAATTTTTCTTCGTAGGTGCCGGGCATCTTACTTAACAGCGAGCATTTTCCGTGCACTACTTCATCGTGGGAAAGGGGAAGAATGAAGTTTTCAGAATAAATATATTCCATAGAAAAGGTCATCATTCCCTGCATCCCGTGGCGGAAAAGGGGCGGATTGGAGATATACTTCAAGGAATCGTTCATCCAGCCCATATTCCATTTGAAATCAAATCCTAATCCATCGTTTTCCGTGCCGGTTACATGGGGCCAGGCAGTGGATTCTTCAGCCACAGTGATGGCGCCGGGGAAGGAGGCGTGGATTTCATAGTTTAGTTTCTTGAACAGATCAATGGCTTCCAGATTGCCCCGATCGCCATAAATATTGGGCCGCCATTGCCCATCTTGCTTGCCGTAGTCCAAATAAAGCATCGAGGCAACTGCATCCACCCGAAGGCCGTCGATATGATAATTCTCCAGCCAATGGCAGGCACTGGAAATCAGGAAACTGCACACTTCCGGCCGGCCGTAATCAAAAATTCGGGTTCCCCAATCGGGATGATCCCGCATCAGGGGATCCTGATATTCATAGCAACATTCACCGTCGAATTCAAAAAGCCCCGCCGCATCGCGAGGAAAATGTGCGGGCACCCAATCCAACAAAACACCGATCCCACGCTGATGGGCGGTATCGATGAGTTTCATCAGATCAAAGGGAGTGCCATAGCGAGAGGTGGGCGCAAAATAGCCCGTCACCTGATAGCCCCAGGATTTATCAAAGGGATATTCGGTTATGGGCATTAACTCAATATGAGTATAGCCCATTTGGCAAACATAGTCTAAAAGCCGATCCGCCAGGGCAGAATAAGAATAGAAGTTTCCATCTTCATATTGGAGCCAGGATCCTAACTGCACTTCATAGATGCTCATCGGCTGCAATGCATAAGATTTTTTGGGCCGGGCTTTCATCCAGGCTTGATCCTTCCATTCATAGCCTTCGATATCAAAAATTTTAGAGGCGGTATCCGGCCGCAGGGCGAAGTGATTGGCATAGGGATCTGCCTTAAACAGGGTGCGGCCATCGGCGGTTCCGATGGCGAACTTATAGGCATCGTAGGTATCCAAGCCGCCTAAGGTTAGTTCCCAAACACCTCGGCCATCCGTTTTTTGCAGTGGAAACGCAGAGGTGTTCCAGCCGCAAAAATCTCCCACTAAGGAAACCCATTGCGCATGGGGCGCCCAAAGGCGGAAGGTGCGGGTACCGTCGCAATTCCGATGGCATCCGAAATATCGATGGGCCCGGTAGTTTACGCCGGTAAAAAACAGATCTTTTGGAAATTGATAGGGATCCATTTTTAACACCACTCCTTTTTACGTAATATTATACTATATATTATAGCGTATATTTCTTTAAAAAGAGCAGGGAATTTTGTGAAAAGGTTTAAAATCCATTATTTGCATAAAAATCAAGGCTATTATTTGTGCAATATGAATAAAAAATGAACAACAAAATGTGTAAGTGTTGGATTGTTTGCTAAAATATGCGAAAATTTCCTCTTGACAAATAGGCGAAAAATGCCTAATCTATTACTATGATTATTTTTGATAGCAGAAAAACAGAATATAAAAAACCGTTTGGAGCGATAAGAGCGGGGGAACCGCTCTTTTTTAAGGTGATCCTGAAGGAAGAACCGGTCTGCGTGAAGATCCGAGTGGTGTTCCGTTGGGAAAGCGGCGAAAGCCAAATGGGTGAATTGCTCCCGCAGGGTGATGGCGTATACGCCGGAACGATCAGCCTGCAAACGGTGGGGCTTTGTTTCTATCGGTTTGAGGCTGAAAAAGAGGATGGCTCGTTGTTTTTTATCGGCACCACCGATGGCGTTCACGCAACTGCCGGAGATTGGCTTCCGGAATGGCGGCAAACGGTTTATCATCCTGATTTTGAAACGCCGAAAGCCTTGGCGGGCGGGATCTGGTATCAGATCTTCCCCGATCGGTTTGCCAAGGGCGATTTTTATCAAAAACGCCCGGAAAAAGGGGCTCGGATCTATCACGATGTTTGGAATGAACGGCCTCTTTTCACGCAGGATCGGCTAGATTTTAAGGGCAACGATTTCTTTGGGGGCAATCTGGCAGGAATTTGCGAGAAACTGCCCTATCTCAAGGAGTTGGGTGTGGATCTGGTTTATTTGAATCCCATTTTTGAAAGCGGCGAAAATCATCGCTATAGCACGGCGGATTATGAATCGATTGATCCCCTGCTGGGGGAAACGGAAGATTTTGAATGGCTCTGCCGGGAGGCAGAAAAAATGGGGGTTCGCATCGTTTTAGACGGTGTGTTTTCCCATACCGGCGCCAATAGCCGCTATTTCAATAAAGAAGGTTTATACGAAGAATTGGGCGCTTATCAGAGCCCGGATTCCCCCTTTTATCATTGGTATCATTTTGAAGATTATCCGGATCGTTATGATTGCTGGTGGGGGTTCGGGGCGCTGCCTTGCGTGAACGAACTGGCCCCGGATTTTATGAACTATATCACCGGCGAGCAGGGCATCGCTCGGCTCTGGATGGAACGGGGCGCCTTTGGCTGGCGGTTAGATGTGGCCGATGAATTGCCGGACGGTTTTTTGGAGGCCTTTCGCCGGCGGGTGAAGGAAACGAAGCAGGATAGTTTGATTATCGGTGAAGTTTGGGAAAATGCCGTAGAAAAGGTCAGTTATGGAGCCCGCCGAAAATTTCTCTTGGGCCATCAGTGCGATACGGTGATGAACTATCCGTGGCTGGAGGCGGTGATCCAATTGGTGAAGGGCGGCAGTGTGGCTGATTTTCAGGCGGCTGTTATGGATATTGCGGAAAGTTATCCCGAACCTGCCCTTCGGTGTTTAATGAATATTTTGTCTACCCACGACACACCCAGAATTTTGAATCGGCTGGGGGCGGAAACGATCCCGCCTCGGGCTTTTCAGGCGGATAATTATCTTTCCGCCGAACAGCGGCGAAAGGGTGAAGAACTTTTGAAAAAAGCCGCTTTTTTGCAATTTTCGTTGCCGGGAATTCCTTGTATTTTCTATGGCGACGAGATCGCAATGGAAGGCTATGGCGATCCCTATTGCCGGGGCACGTTCCCTTGGGGGAACGAACAGGGCCGGATGCTGGAATTTTATCGGCGATTGGGCAAAGTTCGGCAGGAAAATCGCCCGGCTTTTACCGGCGGCGTGCGGTTTGAGGAGGCCGAAGGTCAATTGATGATGATCCGCAGTGAGCAACTTTTGGTGCGGATGAATATGAGCCAAGTGCCGGTGGATGCGCCGGAGGAGCCTCTTTTGGCCGATGGATTGGAAAATGGAAAACTCCAACCCGGCGGATTCGGTTGGTTTAAAATCTAAGGAGATGCTTGCGCATCTCCTTTTTTTATAGTAAAATATGCGTATGAATAGAGTGATCGGAATTTTAGCACACGTGGATGCAGGGAAAACCACTCTGGCGGAAGCGTTATTATATCGGGCAGGCAAACTGCGTTCTCTCGGCCGGGTGGATCGGGGGGATACGGTGATGGATACCCATGCTCTGGAACGGGCCAGGGGAATCACCATCTTTGCCAGTCAGGCGGTCTTCCAAGTGAAGGGCGCCGATTTTGCGTTGTTGGACACCCCGGGCCACGTGGATTTTTCCGCAGAAACCGAGCGCGTGTTGCAGGTGTTGGATTGCGCCATTCTGGTCATCAGCGGAACCGACGGCGTTCAGGCCCACACCCGCACCCTTTGGCGGCTTTTGGAACTTTATCGGGTGCCAACTCTGATCTTTGTGACGAAAATGGATTTTGCCCGCCGGGAACGGGCGGAATTACTGGCGGAATTGAAAAGTGAACTTTCCGAAGGATGTATTGATTATGAAACCGGCGGCGAGGAATTCGCCTTTTGCCGGGAAGATCTTTTAGAGCAATATCTGGAAACCGGGGAGATCGAAGATGCCGCTTTGCAGGAACTGGTGCGGGAGCGGCGGGCCTTTCCTTGCTTCTTTGGATCCGGCTTAAAACTGGAAGGAATCGACGCATTTTTGAATCGGTTGCCGGCCTTGGTGCCTCCGGGCGTTTATCCCGATGAATTTGGAGCCAAGGTTTTTAAAATTAGCCGGGATCCCAAGGGCGAGCGGCTGACCCACTTGAAGATTACCGGTGGCTCGTTGCGGGTGCGGGAACTGGTGGGCGATCAAAAAATCAGCGGGATCCGTATTTATAACGGCGGCAAATTTGAAACGGCAGAAGAGGTTTTCGCCGGGGATGTTTGCGCTGTTAGCGGCTTGGCCGATTCCTTTGGCGGAATGGGGCTGGGATATGAGCGGCAAGCGGTGAAACCCTATTTGGAGCCGGTGATGAACTATCAACTGATTCTGCCGGAGGGGGCTGATGCCCAGCGAGTGTTGCCGAAACTGAAACTATTGCAGGAAGAAGATCCTCAATTGCGGTTTACGTGGGATGGCTTTTTGCAGCAGATCTACGTGAGCCTGATGGGCCGGGTGCAAACGGAAATTTTAAAGAGTATTGCGTTGGACCGCTTTGATCTGGAACTGGAGATCGGCGAAAGCCGGGTAATGTATAAAGAAACGGTGAAAGGCCGGGTGGAAGGCGTGGGTCATTACGAACCCTTGCGCCATTATGCCGAGGTTCATTTGATTTTGGAGCCCTTGGAGCGGGGCACCGGGCTGAAATTTGCCAGCAATGTCAGCGAGGATGTTTTGGATCGGAACTGGCAACGGTTGGTGTTGATCCATCTGAAAGAAAAGCAACATTTGGGCGTGCTGACCGGCTCGCCCATCACGGATATCAAATTGACACTGGTGGCGGGCCGCGCCCACGTGAAGCACACGGAGGGCGGCGACTTCCGCCAGGCCACCTACCGGGCCGTGCGCCAGGGACTGATGCAGGCGGAGAGCGTGCTGCTGGAGCCCTGGTACGACTTCCGGCTGGAGGTGCCCGCCGAGCAGGTGGGCCGGGCCATGACCGATCTGCAGCGGATGAACGGTGAAGTGGACGCACCGGAGACCATGGGAGACGAAACGGTTCTCACCGGTGCGGCGCCGGTGGCGGCTATGCGGAACTACGCCCGGGAAGTGACGGCCTATACCCGGGGCCGGGGACGGCTCAGCTGTGTTCTGCGGGGTTACGAACCCTGCGCCCAGCAGGCAGAGGTGGTGGAGGCCATTGGCTACGACCCGGAGCGGGACGTGGACAACACGCCGGACAGCGTCTTCTGCGGCCACGGCGCCGGCTATACGGTGAAGTGGGATGAGGTGCCCGCCATGGCCCATGTGGACAGCGGCCTGCGGCTGGGCAAACTGCAGGCACAGGAGGAAAAGGCGCCAAATCGGCGGGTTGTCAGCTCTTATG
>JAZNEH010000101.1:0-13358 GCA_045588515.1 Eubacteriales bacterium | reverse complement strand
GACGAAACCGTGCCTTTGATGCTATACTTATCACGAAAAACAACTCCTTTGTTTATGTGTTTTGTGTGGTTACTTAACATCATATCACATTTGAGTTGTTTTTCTCTTTTTATTTGTTACCTATCAATTGTACCATAACATTGTAAAATGAAATATGTTGCATTTATAGCCGAGATTAGGTAGAATAGAGATCAGGGGGAATGATGATGAACGTAAATTTTAAAAATCAAAAGCGGTATAACACAGCCCATTATCCGATCCGGCAGCCCTTGATCGTTGTTTGGCTGATCTGGCTGCTTTCTAAAATCATGTTGATCGGCAAAAAATATAAGATCGAAAAAGTGAATATGGAAGGGCTCAAGCCGCCCTATCTGCTTTTGAGCAAACATATGTATTTTATTGATTTTGAGTTGTGCGTCATGGGCACTCTGCCCCATCGGGTGAATAACGTGGTGAGCATCGACGGCTATTATCGCCGGCCTTGGCTGATGGAACTGATCGGCTCCATCGGCACCCGGAAATATACCCGGGATCTGCATATGGTGAAATCCATCAGCCGGGTGTTGCAGCGGGGGGATATTCTCTCTATGTACCCCGAGGCTCGCTATTCGCCCGCAGGGGTCACGTCTTACCTGCCGGAGGCATTAGGGAAGATGGTAAAGATGAATAAAGTGCCGGTGGTGGTCGTTTTGCATCACGGCAACCATCTGCATACGCCCTTTTGGAATTGGCGAAAGCCACGGAAAGTGCCTATGCACACCGTTTTCACCCAGGTTTTAACCGCCGAACAGGTGAAGGCTATGAGCGTGGAAGAGATCAACGCCGCCCTGAAAGCGGCCATGACCTACGACGAATATCAATACCAGAAGGAAAACGGCATCCGGATCACCGAGCCCTTCCGGGCCGAAGGGCTGCATAAAATCCTTTATCAATGCCCCCATTGCGGCACAGAAAGTAAGATGGCGTCCAAGGGTACGGAACTTTTTTGTACAGCCTGCGAAAAGAAATGGAACCTGAATGAGGATGGCAGTTTATCGGCTTTGAGCGGGGAAACGGAGTTTTCCCATATTCCTGATTGGTTCCGCTGGGAGCGGGAGCAAGTGAAAAAACAGATTGAAGAAGGAACCTATTCCTTTGAAGATGAAGTGGAAGTTTACGGCTTCCCCCGTTGCTGGCGGTTTTTGCCCATGGGCCAAGGAAAACTGACCCATCGCCCCGGCGAGGGCTTCACCCTGACCGGCCATTATCGGGGCAAGGACTACCGCATCGAGCGCCCCTCTCTTCTGCAAAACAGCCTGCACATCGAATATGACTATTGCTATATTAAGCCCTTCGATTGCCTGGATATCTCCACTGAGCAGGATTCTTTCTATTGCTATCCTAAAAAGCAAAACGTCATAACGAAACTGGCTTTTGCCACCGAATTATTATATGAAAAAGCCTTAAAAGAGGCAAAAAAATAAAACGCCCAAGGCGTTCTACCCTATGCAATAAAAAGAAAGACCCCCAACCGATGCACATCCGCCATCGAAGTTGGGGGTCATTTCTGTTCACTCTTGATATCTAGCATCAAATTTAACCTCTCTTTCTACTGATTCAACCAACCTTCACCGATCCAAAGTTTGTTTTGAACACTACCATCTCTTCCTACCAATTCTCCTAAGCGAGAACATCTATGATCCTGTTTTTAACCGATACTCTTACCAATTGGAAGGCGGTTGTTGAATGGTTGTCGGTATTCTAAGCCCCGAGGCCTACTCTGTACATTGGTATCACCCTTTCTTGTCTATAATATAGCATAATTTTTTTCAAAAAACAAGATGTAATATTGTATAAAATAACCGAATATTTTTTAGTGAAAGGGGAGAAATTGTTTCCAAAAGGCAGAAAAACGTTGACAAAGGGTTTTGGATTCTGTTATACTAAATTTGTTGGTTGCCTTTGGCAACCTTTTTTTATTGGTAATTATCAACTTCCGGTTGACATTAGTGGTTTCTTTTTATAAAATATAGGAAGACTAAAACGAGGTGATGAATATGGCAATGGCAGATATCGGGAAGCGGCTGAATGAATTGCGCACCCAAGCCGGACTTTCTCAAAAGGAGTTGGGGGATCAGCTGGGGATCAGCAATCGGGCGGTTTCCAAATGGGAAAAGGGTCTTTCTCTTCCTTCTATTGATAATTTAATGAAATTGGCGGAGATCTTTCATATCACGATGGAAGAATTGCTCACCCGCCCTTCGGCGGTAGCGCCCGGAAACGAACGCCCGCAAGGGATGGAATCCTTGCAGGAACTTTATCGCATCGGGCGGGGGCCTTCCAGTTCCCATACGATGGGGCCGGAAAAGGCCTGCAAACTGTTTAGGGAACGATTTGCCGATGCCGATCATTATCGGGCGGTGTTATATGGATCGCTGGCGAAAACCGGCAAGGGCCACGGCACCGATTCTGTGATTCGGAAATCCTTCCAGCCGGTGGAGTGCCGTGTGGAATTTGATCTTCTTACCGGCGATATGCCCCATCCCAACACGATGGAACTTTTTGCCTATCGGGGCGATGAGGAATTGGGGAAAGAGCGGTTCTATAGCGTGGGCGGCGGCCGGATTTTATCGGAAGAAGAAACGGCCGAAAAAACGCCGGTGATTTATACGCTGAAAACGTTTCGGGAGATCGCCGAATATTGCGAATATAAGCAACTGCGCCTTTGGGAATACGTGCAGGAAGTAGAAGGGCCGGAAATCTGGGATTTTCTGGGCCGGATCTGGGAAGCAATGAAGGCTTCTGTGATGAACGGCCTGCAGGATGAAGGCGTGTTGCCCGGGGGATTGGACGTGCAGAAAAAGGCCAAATACCTTTTTAACCTGCAACACATCGACGAGGCCCCTGCCACTCGGGAAAACCGGGAAGTTTCTTCCTATGCCTTCGCCGTCAGCGAGCAAAATGCCTGCGGCGGGATCATCGTAACGGCGCCCACCTGCGGGGCCTGCGGGGTGGTGCCGGCGGTGCTTTATTATCAGCAGAAAAAGCAAGGGTTCAGCGACCGACAAATTTTGCAAGCCTTGGCGGTGGGCGGCCTGATCGGAAACTTGGTGAAAACCAACGCCTCCATCTCCGGGGCGGAGTGCGGTTGCCAGGCCGAGATTGGAACCGCCTGTGCAATGGCTTCAGCGGCCTTGGGCGAATTATTCCAACTTTCGCTGGAGAAGATCGAATACGCCGCTGAAGTGGCGATCGAACATCATCTGGGCCTAACCTGCGATCCCATCAATGGATTGGTGCAGATTCCCTGCATTGAGCGAAATGCCGTTGCGGCAATGCGAGCCATTAATGCAGTGAGCCTGTCCAGTTTCTTGAGCGGCTCCCGGAAGATTTCCTTGGATAAGGTGATTATCGCGATGAAGGAAACCGGCCGGGATCTGGCCCGTCAGTATCGGGAAACCAGCGAAGGGGGATTGGCGAAAATTGAAATTAAATAAATTTGAGGCTTTACATTTTTGCCCGTCAGATGGCTTTTTCGGCGATCCGATGCCCACGTACCACGATGGGGTCTACCACGTGTACTACTGCAAACGCTATCGGAACGGCAAAATAGGCTGGGGGCATCTTTCCACCCGGGATCTTTTGAATTGGGAGGAACACCCGATCCCTTTGCGCCCGGGGCCACCACCAAGACCGGGTGCGTGCTTTGGGCAGAGGGGCGGTTTCACGCCTACTTTGTGGTAAAAAATGAAAAGGGTTGGGAAATGCGCCATTCCTCCAGCGAGGATGGGGAGCAATTCCCGATGCCCGGGGACTTTTGCTTTGCTCCGGATGAACGCTATGAAAACGGCAAACTTTGGCGGGATCCTGCGGTGATCTACGATGAAAAGGCGGGGCTCTACCGGATGGTTTTTTGCGCCAAATCGGCGGAACAGCCGGTGCCCAATTGCTTTGGAGGCGGGATCGGCTATGCTGAAAGCCGGGATCTGATCCAATGGGAACTGAAGGATCCCTTGGAACTGCCGGAGGTGGCCACCTCGGTGGAATGCCCGGAATTGTTCCCCTATGAAGATCGGTGGGCGCTGCTTTATTTTTGGCACGATACCCGTTTTCGTACTGCGGAATCTCCCTTGGGCCCTTGGGTGCGGGGGAAGGTTCTTTCTCCTGACGGTTTTAACTTTTTGGCGGCATGCCGCCTTTTTGATGGGGACCGCCAACTGCTGTTCGGCTGGATCTCCCGCAAGGATTGTGATTGCGCCCCCTATACCTGGGGCGGGAATATGCTGTTCCCCCGGGAACTGACCTTTGAGGAAGGAACGCCCAAAACCCGCTTTGCCCGGGAACTTTCGGAACTGTTTCCATCAAAAGTGGATCAAAAAATGATTTCCTGCGCGGGGCAATGGAATCGGGTAGACGGCACGGTTGAGGGTTGTGCACCCATAGGCGGTGCCCTGGCTTGCTTTGAAGCGTTGCCGGAGCGGTTTTGCCTGAAGATGACCCTGCATTTTTCAACGGACTATATGACTGCCGGCATTATTTTCGGCGGCAAGCCCGGGCACTCCGGCCGGGAGAACGAGATCTTGGACGATGGCTGGGCCATTGATAGCACCGGCAACGAATCCACCGATGCGGAACGGGTGCTGAACTGTATCATCCATAAGGAAGGGGGCGGAATTCTGCCTCTGGGCGGCTCCACCGAGGATAGCGGCAGCCATAAGGGCTACGGCTGGGGGATGGTGGCGGAACTTTTCAGTTCCATTGTATCTTTGGGCACCACTTCCGATCAGACCAATGTGGGCGGCAAGGGCGGCATCTGCCATGGCTTTATGGTGATCGATCCCAAAATCTTTGGGGATGCCGAAGCCATTAAGGCCCATCTTTCCGGCTATCTGGAGGCTTTGAGAAATTCTCCTAAAGCCGAAGGGCATGAGCGGATCTATACCCATGGCGAGAAAGAAGTTGCCGCCATGGAAGATCGGCTGAAAAACGGCATTGAAGTAAACGTGAATACTGTGGCCGAGATGCGGGATCTGGCCCAGTATCTGGAAATGGACGTGGCCGCCTATCTGGGCGAAGAGGCCCTCTCTATCAAAGGAAAAGAAAGCCTCTACCAATGATCAAAACTGCAGAGGAGAGATGGTAGGGGCGACCATTGGTCGCCCGCCCTGCTAATGCTCAATATTTCCCCTTTATTTTTCATATTCCTTATGATATACTATAAAATGTAAAGAAGTCTTCTTATTATTTAGTATAGAAAGAATGGTGATTGTATGGATAAGATCATCGTAAACGGCCCTTGCGTTCTGAACGGCGAAGTGGAAATTGCCGGCGCCAAAAACGCAGTGGTGGCAATTCTGCCGGCGGCAATGCTGGTGGATGGCGTTTGCCGCATTGAAAATGTTCCGCACATCAGCGATGTGGATAATATCTGCAACATTCTGATTGCGATGGGCGCCCGGGTGAAACACCCGGATCCCCGCACGTTGGAGGTGGATTGCTCGCCGGTGCGCAGCAGTCAGGTTCCTTATGAATATGCCCGGAAATTCCGGGCCTCCTATTATTTCTTGGGCGCCCTTCTGGGCCGGTTCGGGGAGGCTACTGTGGCTTTGCCCGGCGGATGCCATTTAGGCGCCCGCCCCATCGATCAGCATATCAAAGCCTTTGAGCAATTGGGAGCCAAGGTGGATGTGGAACACGGGGACGTGATCTGTAAAACCGAAAAACTGATCGCCAACGATATCTATCTGGATATGGTTTCGGTGGGGGCCACCATCAACGCTATGCTGGCGGCCACCAAGGCTGAGGGCTTAACGGTGATCGAAAACGTGGCGAAGGAACCCCATATCGTAGACGTGGCGAACTTTTTGAACTCCATGGGCGCCCGGATCCGGGGCGCCGGCACCGATGTGATCAAGGTGGAGGGCGTTCCCTATCTGCGGGGCGGCTCTTATGCTGTGATCCCCGATCAGATCGAGGCGGGCACTTATATGGCGGCCGCCGCCGCCACCGGCGGAAAGGTTTTGATTAAGAACATTATCCCCAAACATATGGAATGTATTTCCAATAAGTTGCAGGAGATGGGCGTTGAGATCACCGAATATGATGATTCCATCCTGGTGGACGGAACCGGCCCGCTGAAGAAAACCAACGTGAAAACCATGCCCTATCCCGGCTTCCCCACGGATATGCAGCCCCAGATGGCTACAGTGATGCTTCGGGCGGAAGGAACCAGCAAGATCAACGAAGGCGTTTGGGATAGCCGCTTTAAATATACCGAAGAATTGAATCGGATGGGCGCCGAAATCGAAGTGGCCGGAAAAGTGGCAACCATCACCGGCGGCGGGCAACTTTTAGGGGCGCCTGTGAAAGCCTGCGATCTGCGGGCGGGCGCCGCAATGGTGATTGCCGGGCTGATGGCCAAGGGCACCACCACCATTGAGGATATTGATCATATTCGCCGGGGTTATGAACGGATCGTGGAAAAGTTCGCTGCTTTGGGCGCAGATATCCGGTTGGTGTTGGATTAAGGCTATTTTTTTCAAATACTACGCAAAATGTGCTAAAAAAGACACATAAAGTGGTGTGATTTTTCAAAAAGATTTGTTATAATAGTACCAATAGTGGGTCATTCCCCCCTATAAGGGGATTTGGCCGACGGAAAAGAACCTGAACTCTTTTCTGAAAATTTATGTTGGGATTAACATAAGGAGGTAAAATTATGTTAAAAAGAGTAAGTGCGATCGCATTAACGGTTGCAATGCTGCTCTCCATGGCATGCACCTTCTCCTTTGCATCTGCCGCAGAACCGATGAGCCTGCGTGTGGAGTTTGCAAATAAAGAGGTTGGCCGCGGAGAAACGGTGAAGGCGTCCATTTTTGTGGATCACTATGTCCCCTGTGCCTTTATTGGGGTGCGTGGCTCCTTTGATACCGCAGTGTTCAACGCATCTTTCTTTGATGTTTCTAAGATCACTATGGAACCGACTGGTTTTAAATTGGGCGATAAAAGCTCTATTTCGGATGGTGCCTTCTTCCTTTCTGCAATTTCTGCTGATGAGCATTACGCTGATGTTAATGTTTCCGAAAATTCTTTCAAACTGGCTACTGTGGAATTGCAGTTGAATTCCGATTATTTCACCACTACCGGTGAACTGACCGTGAACTTCTATGCCGATCAATATCATATGGCTACGACCGATGAAACCAAAGTGCCTACCCCCGGCGCAGAACTTCCGGATGAAGCGTTTGTGGCTTTGGATCCTGCTCTCTATACCACTGCCGCCGATAAAGATTCCGTTTCTTTGGCTTCCATCGCCGATAAGATGGCGATCGTTCTGAAAGATGCTCCTGCCACGGTGGTTCGGGGCGAAGAATTCACGGTAACGGTTGCCGCCAGCAATTATAAGGCTCTGGCTTCCTATGGCTTTGATCTGAACTATGATGATACTGTTCTGGAATACGTTGGCGCCGAAATGGTGTTGCGTGATAACCAGGCCATCGGTGATCTGATTATCCCCGGTACCGATTACGTTCGGGTGATCAAACTTTCTGCCGACAATAATTTGGGCCAGAATGCAGCCGAACAGGATCTGGCGAAAGTAACCTTCCGGGTTCGCAAGAATGCTGATTTGGATAAGAGTGCCGGACTGAACGCCAACTTCGTTATTAAAGCCGGTACCGACGATAACACCCTGGCTTATTACATCTCCGGCCATACCTATCCCGTTGAAATGGTTCCCGGCCATGAATTTACTGCCACTCCTTCCGTTGCCAACACGAAGGTTGTTGCCAACGATCATATGATGGCTCTGGAGATCACCGCCGATGTAGCCAGCGCAGACCGGGGCGATTTCGTGGTTCTGGATGTGAATCTGAAAGATGCCGTTCCCTTCAGCGGTATGGATGTTTATATCCCTGTTGACGATGCGGTATTTGAAGTTGAAACAGTATTTGGCGCTGCAGCGTATGTTGATGCAAATATTGTTGATAAAGCAGGCAAGAAAGTGATCCACCTGATGGTGGTAAACAGTGCCAATATGAACGGCGTTGCCGATCTGGCTACTTTAACTTTGAAAGTGAAGGATACGGCTCCCTTTGGCAAAACCAAATTGGAAAATGCCGTTATCGCAATGGCAACTGAGAATGCTCCTGCTGCCACTGAATTGGTTTTGGATGCCGATTATGTAAATCCCGCCAACCTGATCGAAGTGGAGATCGTTTGCTACCACTCCGAAGGGTTTGATCTGATTAGCAATAATGATGGTACTCATAATGTGGATTGTAAGGTTCCCGGGTGTCCTTATTTGGTAGAAAATGTTCCTTGTACTCCTACTTCTGCCAGTGAAAATCACGCAACTTGCACCGCTCCCGGCTATTATACTTATACCTGCGCTTGCGCCCATACTTGGACTGTTGCCAATGGCGAAGGCGCTTTGGGCCACGATCTGAAAACCGTTCATACCAGCGGTGTTTCCACCGACTCTATGCATACCATAACTTGCTCCAGAGGCGATTATACCGTAACGGAGCCTTGCTCTTTCGTTGAAACGGTTGTAACTCCTCCCACTTGCTTGAAGGAAGGCGAATCGGTTGCCACTTGCACCGGTTGCGGCTTCAGTTATAAGAAGTATCCTGTTAAATTGGCTCATACCAAAACCAAGATACGTTTCTATAGCCCCACCGATGCGGCTGCCGGTAAATGGTCCTATTATTGCGATATCTGCAAAGATTGGCCTGCCGCAAACGATGAGATCCTGCCCGCCGGCCATCCCTTCAAGGATGTAACCAATGCCACTGCTTGGTATTATAAGGGTGTTCAGTATGCTAAGCTCATCGGCGTTATGACCGGTGCTGATAATAAGGGTAATCCTGATAATCCCATCACCAGAGCAGAAGTTGCTACGATTCTGGTTCGTTATCTGGGCTATGAAGTGAAAGATGACGCAATGACAGATCTGCAATTTGAAACCTATTTGAATAATCTTTATGCTCAAACAGGCGTAGAAAGAAAAGAACTGAAAGATCTGAAATCCGGCGAATGGTATTATAGAGCTTGTATGATCTCCTGTGCGTTGGGCATCTTCAAGGGTACCGACGAAGGAATGTTCAATCCCGGCAAGAATATCACCCGCCAGGAATTCTGCGTAGTACTGCATCGGCAGTTCAAGGATAGCGGTTTGAAAGTAAAAGCCGCCACCACCTATAACGATGCTGCAACGATTGCCGATTGGGCAAAAGAAGCAGTTCGTTGGTCCGGCGAAATCGGTCTTTTCGGCGGCGACGAAAAGAAGAATTTCAATGCAGGCCAGAATGCCACTCGTTCTCAGGTTGCTGAATTGATGATGAGAATCGATTCCAGCCTGCGCAATATCGAAATTATGTAATCCCAATTCACATAATAAGCCAACCGGATGCTGTAGGGTTCCGGGGGCATTTTTTTGGTTTTCAAGAGTTCTTCTTTGGTTGCCTAATTTTAGATCATTCTTTTTTGGTTTCCAGATAGCGCTTGGCTTGGGTAGAAAAGAGTTTCGCATATTTGCCCTTCATTTCCATCAGTTCGGCGTGGGTGCCTTTTTCAATCAGACATCCGTTTTCTAAAACGATGATCTGATCGGCCATAGTGGCGCTGGAGAGCCGGTGGGAAACAAAAATGGTGGTTTTATTGCTCCGCAGTTGATCGAATTGATTAAAGATCTCCTGCTCTGCAATGGCATCCAGCGAGGCGGTGGGTTCATCCAGAATCAGAATTTCTGCATCGGAATAAAAGGCTCGGGCAATCGCCAGTTTTTGCCATTGCCCAATGGAAAGTTCTAGCCCGTTGGGCTCAAAAAATCGCATCAAAGGGGTTTGATAGCCGTCGGGTAACTGGGTAATGTAGTCCTCGGCGGCGCTTTGCTTGGCGGCAAATTCCACCTGATCCATAGGCGCATTTTTATGGATCGCTCCAAAACGGATGTTTTCTTCTACAGTAACAGCGTATTTTCCAAAATCCTGGAAAATAATGCCGAAGGCACGGTAAAGGCTCTTCAAGTCATAGTCTTTGATGTTTTTGCCATCCAGTAAAATATCGCCTTCCGTTGGATCATAGAGCCGCATCAGCAGTTTAATCAGCGTGGTTTTCCCGGCTCCGTTCAATCCCACTAACGCCATAGTTTCGCCGGGGTGCAGCGTTAGGGTAATGTTTTGCAAAACGTTGCGTTTTGTTCCGGGATAGCGGAAGGAAACGTTTTTGAATTCGATGGTGTGGCCGGCAGATTCTTCCACAGTTGCCGGCGTTTCCAATCGGGGGAAGATGGTTTGCTTTTCCTTCATAAAGAGAATCAGGTTATCAATGAAAAGGGTTCCTTCATAGATGGCGCCGGAGGAACTGATCAGAGTTCCGATACAAGTGGCAACCGAGGCGATGGCGCCGGTATAAAGGGAAAAGTCGCCGATCATAAATTCCCCGGTGTAGACCCGAAGGCCGATTAGCACGCAAAAGGCCAGATTTGTGAGCCCGGAAAGAATTCCGGCTACAATGTGCCAGATATTTTCGCTGATAATCAGTTTGCGAAGCCCTTTATAGTAATTGGCAAATACCTCTAAGTAACGGCCGATAAATAGATCGCCCAAATCAAACATCCGGATTTCTTTAATCAGATCTTTGTTGACTAACGTGCTGGAATAGTATTCCATCTGCCGGCGATCCTTGGAACGCCAGCGCATATATTGGAAGTTTTTACGGCGGTAGATGAAATTGATGATGGCCGACGGAATGGAAACGGCAATAATCATCAAGGTTGCCAGCCCCAAGCCCGGGGCAGAAAGGATAATCAATAGATAACTGACTAACTCAATGCCGGTGCTCACCAAACTGAAGGTTTCTGTTAGAATACTCAGCGGGCGATGGCCGGCCTCCCGGTTGGCATTTTCCATCCGTTCGTAAAATTCGGGATCATCGAAGGAACCCAGATCCAATTCTTTGGATTTCTCCATAATCCGTAGTTTCACCTGTTTTACTACTTTTTCCCCGGCGATACGGTTGATGGCACGGTTTAGATTATTTACAATCTGTAATAAAAGGCGATAAATAAACTGAAAGATTAATAAATAGAAGATGGTGGAGGTCCAAAACTGGCTGATGGGCAGAGCATCCAACTTCACAATTCCTTGCAACTCGTTTAAAAGTTCCCGAGAGATCAGGGCGCCAACCACCGGGGCAACCCCTTTGAACAGCGCCATAAAGGATAAGAAAAATAGGATTGAATGATCGGTATCCCAAACCAGCTTCACAATATAAGCAAATCGAACAAAAAAACCGCCGATCAGTTCTTTCAGGAACCGGGGCAGGTCCCGCAGGTTTTCAGGGGGATCGATGTGATGCTTTTTTTGAGGGATGGGTCGCATTCCTGGGGGCATAAACATTCCTCCTTACTGTTGATAGTTATATTTTACTACTGATCGGCTATATTGTCAATTTTAAGAAGGCAAAAGACTATCCGAGAGAAGTTGTTTTAAATATAATTCAAGACAGTAAATAAGAGGAATAGGGAAAAATAGACAGGATACATATATTTTTTTGATAATGCACTTTCAAATGAATCCACGAGCGCTGCCCCAAAAAGGATATCAACGATTAATAATATGCAGTATAGAGTAATGCCTGAAAACAAAGGAATTGACAGAAAATTATAATTGATTGCATTCGCAAAATCAAAATGTAAAATGTGTATAAACGCTCGCGTCATGCCACAACCTAAGCATTTTTGGTGAAAAATGTTGTAAAGAGGGCACAGGGATCGATCATTTGTTATTTTCGTTATTAAAAATAAAATAAAAAAGAAAAGTGCCGCCCCTATAACGCCACAGAGCCGGCACTGATGCTTTTTAATGTTATTTTTCAGGTTAGGCCAAGGGTTGACCATAACTATCTCTGAATCCGCCGGAAAGGATCGCAATCAGATCGATAATAGTGCCAATGAAGCAAATTCCGCAGGTAAGCAAATGAAGTACACCGCTGCCGGCTTTTCCTACATACATTCTGTGGATCCCGGCGATTCCAAAAAATCCAAGGATGCAAAGTATGAGAGCAACGGTTTTGCTCTTTCTTGGACCATACATTCCTCCGTTAACGTTGTTGTTTGTATTAACATTATCGTTGGTATTGGTAATATTAATAGTAGGAGTATTATTAGAGCTTTGTTTTGCTTCGTCTAAAACATTACCAAGGTCTTCTTTACAGTACATTCTGCCTTTTACTTCTACAAGGCACTCTTTGCAGAAGGGTTTGCCGCAATAGGCGCACATACCCTGTGCTTCAACTTCTGGATGGTTGGTACAATTCATTCTTGATCTCTCCTATCATCATTGTTTGTATCGAAAAAGTAGTCTTTTACCTTGAAGAAAATCGTTCTGCCAAGGAATAAGAGCGAAATTCCTATGACGAAGCAAGAAAGAATACCGCCCACGATCAAAACAGGGATCATATTTGAAAAATTCAAATTTCGAAAATCAAACAAATCCACTTTGACAGCTCCGGCCAGCAAGGAAACGGCAATAGTCGTAACCAAACAGATCAACACAATTAGGATCAACAATAGGATTCTGTTAAAAACTGACTTTTTCTTCATGTTAACACCTCTTTTCGATATTATGTTATAAATTATAACATATATTTATAACATTTGTCAAGGCATAATATTGGTGAGGTGATTTTTAGTGAAAGAAAAGCTCATCATAAACAAAAAGTCTCTAAAGGGCGAGGACGGTTATAAAACGTTTTCGATTCGAATCAAGGATGAAACGGTTCGGAACCTTGATTTTCTTTCGAAAGAAACAAATCGTTCCAGAAATGAACTGATTAATATTCTTTTAGATTATGCCATTGAAAATTGTGTGGTAAAATAAGAAGGACCGGAAGACAGCATAAAAAGGCGATAAAGAAAAGAGGCTACTGTTTTTATCTAACGATAAAAAGCGGTAGCCTCTTAATCATTTAATTATTTTTTGCGGTCGGTGCCTTTTTTGTAGGAGGCAGTAGCTATGGTTGAGGCTTAATGAAAATGGGAGGCAGGGGCCCGGGCTTTTTAAAAAAGAGTGCAGATCCTTTCAAAATGATCCGAAGCTGTATATCAATACTGCGAGAGGTCATTTTGGAAGGAAGCAAAAAATTCAATAAAAACTCGGTTTGCCGAGTTTTTTCCTTTAAAAAGAAAAGACGATAAAGAAAAGAGGCTACTGTTTTCACCTAGCGATAAAAAGCGGTAGCCTCTTAACCATTTAATTATTTTTTGCGGTCGGTGCCTTTTTTAAAAGCCCGGAATATTAATAGCCGACTTTTTCCCAACACTCAAAGGGTGCTGCCAACTCTTCGCTAATGTATACCTGGGTCTTCTTGGTCTG
>JAZNEH010000100.1:0-1955 GCA_045588515.1 Eubacteriales bacterium | reverse complement strand
TGGTTGGTAGGTTCGTCTAAAAGCAACAGATTGGGTTGTTCCACCAATAGTTTACAAAGAGCCAGACGGGTCATTTCACCGCCGGAAAGGTCTTCCACCTTCATAGAAAGATCCCGGCCGGCAAAACCCATTCCGTTTAATACTGTTTGAATCCGAAAGTCGATATGATAAGCATCCGTTGCATCAATAATGGCTTGCAAGCGGTTATATTCTGCGGCAGAAGCAGTGGGCAGTTTTTCAATGGCATCCAGCCCCTCTTGCACCACGCTACGCAATTCATCCATAATACTCAAGCCGCCGGAAAGGCCACTGTTTTGGCGCAAATAACCGATCCTTGCCTTTGGATGAAGATACCGCTCCCCTGCCGTTTCCTGCAAGGAGCCTTCCAAAACATTCAAAAGGGTGGATTTGCCGGCACCATTACTGCCAATCAAGCCGATTACAGCGCCTTCTTCACAAGTGACGGTTACTTCATCGATCACACGGCGTTCGCCAAATTCAACGATTAAATTTTTCAGGGATGCAATGGTCATTCAAAACCTCCGGATGGATTACATAGTCTGCTCTTCTATTATATCAGTTTTCTGATCTTTTTCAATCATTTCTTTTAAAGCCGCCAAGGCCTTATCCAAACCGCCCACTTCATCGATAAGACCTTCGGCCACCGCCTCTTCTCCACTGAGAATGGTTCCCACATCTCCGGCCATTTTCCCCACTGAAAGGATCAACATCATTAATTTTTCGGGCGAGATGGTAGAATGGGCTTCAATAAACCGACAGATCCTATTTTGCATTGCTTCAATTGTTCGAAAACTTTGAGAAACCCCGATCACTGTGCCGGTGGCACGAACGGGATGCAGCAGCATCGTTGCCGTTGATGCAATAAAGGATCTTCGGGCGGCGCAGGCCAAAGGAACCCCAATGGAATGACCGCCGCCCAATACCAGCGAAACGGTTGGCGTTTTCATAGAAGCAATCAATTCTGCAATGGCTAATCCGGCCTCCACATCACCGCCCATTGTATTTAACAAAATCAAAATCCCTTTCACGCCCGGATCTTCTTCCATAGCAACCAACAACGGCAAAAGATGCTCATATTTTGTTGTTTTATTCTGCTCCGGGGCAATAAAATGGCCTTCGATCTGGCCGATGATGGTCAGAACACGGATGTCGCTTTGGGTCTCTACCAGCCCCAATTCGGTCAACTGCTCCACGGCATTACACTGTTTTTCTTCTTCCATTTTAAAAGGACTCCCTTCTTTTTTTATTAGGATAAGCAGTTTTTTGAAAAAAATAATTTTTTCAAAAAAAGTGTTGACAAATAGGCTTGTTTAGGGTAAAATATCAACGTTGTCTATGGCGGTATAGCTCAGTTGGCTAGAGCATGCGGTTCATACCCGCAGTGTCATTGGTTCGAATCCTATTACCGCCACCAATGGCCCGATGGTCAAGCGGTTAAGACACCGCCCTTTCACGGCGGTATCACGGGTTCGATTCCCGTTCGGGTCACCATTTGGGAGTTTAGCTCAGCTGGGAGAGCATCTGCCTTACAAGCAGAGGGTCAGCGGTTCGAGCCCGTTAACTCCCACCAAAAAATCACCACCCAATCGGGTGGTGATTTTTCATTCAAGCCGACGGCGTTGGATGTAATCAGTCCGTCAGGACTGCACAATGTTAAAAAATATATTTTTCAAAAAATACTTGACAAGCGAAAGCAAATGGTGTATCATATAAAGGCTCCGAATTTGGAACCAATCCTGGCCCGATGGTCAAGCGGTTAAGACACCGCCCTTTCACGGCGGTATCACGGGTTCGATTCCCGTTCGGGTCACCATTTTTGGGAGTTTAGCTCAGCTGGGAGAGCATCTGCCTTACAAGCAGAGGGTCAGCGGTTCGAGCCCGTTAACTCCCACCAAAAAATCACCACCCAATCGGGTGGTGATTTTTCATTCAAG
>JAZNEH010000099.1:0-7376 GCA_045588515.1 Eubacteriales bacterium | reverse complement strand
CGATAGCCTTAGCGGCATCGGCAGCGCGGGTGCAGTTCTTCTTCAGAGCGATCGCGCAGCCCAGGGTATAAGCCCAGCAAGCGTTCTCGAATGCGATGGGCTCAACGCCCTTTACGATAGAGGCAACATCAATGCCTTTAGCCAAGCAAAATTCGTTTGCCTCATCCAGGGTCTTGAATCCATACTGATCCAATACGGGCTGGATTTTACCAATTCTTCTTTCATAACTTTCAAAAGTAGCCATTGAACGTTCCTCCTTCCTTATTCTTCTCTGGGATCGATATACTTAGCGGCTTCGTCGAAGCGGCCGTAAGTACCGATGTTCTTTTCAAAGGCATCCTTGGGATCAGCGCCGTGGCGGATCATCTCAAGCATCTTGCCCAGGTTTACAAACTTATAGCCGATGCACTCGTTATTGGCATCCAAAGCAACCTTCAAGATATAGCCTTCGGCCATTTCCATATAGCGAACGCCCTTCATCTTGGTGGCAAACATCGTACCAACCTGAGAGCGCAGACCCTTACCCAGGTCTTCCAGAGAAGCACCTACGGGCAGACCGTCTTCAGAGAAAGCGGTTTGGGTACGGCCGTATACCAACTGTTTGAAGATCTCACGCATAGCCACGTTGATGGCATCGCATACCAAGTCGGTATTCAAAGCTTCCAGCAAGGTTTTACCCTGCAGAATTTCAGCGGCCATAGCGGCGGAGTGGGTCATACCGGAGCAGCCCAAGGTTTCCACCAAGGCTTCTTCGATGATGCCTTCCTTTACGTTCAGGGTCAATTTACAGCAACCCTGCTGGGGAGCGCACCAGCCGATACCGTGGGACAAACCGCTGATATCACTGATCTGAGTTGCCTTTACCCATTTGCCCTCTTCGGGGATGGGAGCGGGACCGTGATGGGGGCCCTTGGCAACTACGCACATTCTTTCTACTTCATGTGAATAGTTCATGATGTATTTCTCCTTCCAAAATTTCTTTTTTGAAATCCACAGATATATTCATTATAATAAATTTCCCTTGAACTTTCAACCCTTTTTTCCGGGAAATATCGATTTTTAGCGATAAAAACAGACCGCTCCCCGGGGAGCGGTCTTATTTTTAGGCTTTATATACAAGTTTCCCGCCGATGAAAGTGGATTTAACATTGCAATCTTCATCCATCAGCACAAAATCGGCCAGCGTTCCTTCCTTCAAGGTGCCCATCTGATCATCAACACCCAAAAGGCGGGCCGGATTTTCGGTGGCGAAAGAAACCGACTGCGCCAAGGTTACGCCGCCGTATTTCGCCATATTACGAATGGCGACGTTCAACTTCAAAACAGATCCGGCCAATGTACCGTCTTCCAAGGTGCAGAAGCCATCCTTCACAAAGACAGGTTGACCGCCCAGGGCATATTCCCCGTTGGGCAGGCCGCCCGCTTCCATACAGTCGGTGATCAGGCAGAGGCGGTCCATCTTCAATTTAGCCAGAATAGAAAACAGATTAGGATTCACATGGATGGTATCGGCGATGAGTTCAATATAGGCATCCCCCGCCAGAGCAGCACCGATGACACCGGGATCCCGATGGTGGAGCGGCGGCATAGCGTTAAAGAAATGGGTGGTGCTCATAGCGCCGTTTTCGTAGGCGGATTTAGCAGTTTCGAAATTTGCCGAAGTATGACCCACGGAGGGAACGATGCCCATAGCCCGGACAGCCTTGACAAATTCATTGTTCTCATCCTGTTCGGGGGCGTAGGTCACGATCTTAATCACGTCCTTATAAGTTTCCACCATCTCGATAGCAGGCGGAATAATATATTGACCGGGTTGTGCGCCCTTTTTGGCTGCATTAATAAAGGGGCCTTCCATATGGCAACCCAACACCCGGGCGCCTTCCGTTTTCTTCATCGCTTCACGCACCCAGTTCATCGCCTGGTCGATGGCTTCTTTGGATTGAGTCATCGTGGTGGGCAGATAGGCGGTAACGCCGTTTGCGGGCAGGCCGGCGGCGATATGGTCGGGCGAATGGGTCATAGCATCCTCGCCGATATAACCATGGATATGCTGATCGATAAAGCCGGCGGAAAGATAAGCGCCTTCCCCATCGATCACTTCTGCTCCGGCGGGCGCTTCATTGGCTACGCCCAAAATTTTCTCATCATAAAGCAACACGGTTTCGGGCAAAATCTTGCCGCCCCGGATGATCTTCACGTTTTTAATCGCTTTCATATTTGGAAATCCTCCTTGCTTTGGTTGATTTTATCTTAGCATATCTATTTTAATTTTTCAATCCGTTTTAAAGGCAAAAACTGCCCGGCCATCTTCCATTCGCAGATAGGCATCGAAGGGTTTTCCGTTCTTAGAGATAAACCCTTTCAACACCTGGCTCCGCCCCACTGCCAAAAGGTTCCGGGCGGCCGAAATGGGAATGACCCGCTCACAGATCTTGCCGCTAATTCGAAATTTACAGCCTTCTTTATAGCCGGTGCATCCATAGCCGTAGCGTCCTTTTACCACTTCTTTGCCGCAAAGAGGGCAAGCACCAACAGCATCGCCGTAAAGGCCGGTTTCCGTATCGGTGGCCCGAGTGGATTGCCGGGGGGCAAAAACCGCCTCGATCTCCTTGCGGGCGATAGCAACGCTATCCGCCACCTTAATTTCACCCCGATAAACCCTCTTCAGGGCCTGGCCCAAAGCGCTGGTTTTATATTTATCCATCTCGATCCCCATCTGTTCCAGTTGCTCGATCAAATATTCTCCACCGGGCAGAAGATAATAGGTATCTTTTTTCAGGGCAATATATTCGCTTTTGATGGCGTTGCCGATAATGCCGGTGCGGGTTGCCTCGGTGCCCAATTCCAAGCCTTCAAAGATGGCCCGATATTCTTCCCGGTCGTCGGCCTCATCGGCGGCATTTTTCTCTTCCCGGAAAGGATTTTTTAAGTAGTTATTCAAAGTTTCGATGGTATAGTGCCGGGGCGGAGAAGTTTCTTTTTCCTTCGGCTCAAATCGGATATTGACCGCATCCCCAACCTCCAGCGGCGGAAGCAATTTATTCTTTTGACCGCCGTCGTCATACTGCATCCAGCCGGGTTGCAGGATCACCGTTCCTTTCAGGCGGAATTCTTCCAGATCCCCCACCTTGATGACCATCTCCGTTTTTTCTGCCAAACATTCTTCGGCGCAAAAAACTGCCGCAAACCGGCGGAAGATGGTTTGATACACCAGTTTCTGCCGTTCGTTCAGTTGATTTTTGCCGGGGATCTTATGGGTGGGCGTCAGAGCGGAATGGGATTCGATCTTGCTATCGTCGAAAATAGTCTTACTATCCCGGAAAGCCACTTGATAGCCCAATTCGGCGATCTTTTGGATGATATTCTTGATCTTGCCTTTTTCCTGAGTAGCCAGATATTCCGAGTTGGTTCGGGGATAGGTAATGAACCCGGCTTCATAAAGTTCCTGCACCAATTTCAGGCTTTCTTCCATAGGCATTTTATACTTTTTCCCCAACAGGTTCTGCAATTTGGAAAGAGAAAACAGTTTGCCGGGTTGGAGCGTGGTTTTTCGTTTTTTCTTTTCGGCAACAACCGCCGGGCAAGCATTGAGCCGGGCGGCGTATTCTTCGGCTTTAGCCTTTTGATCTTTATTGAATTTTTCTTTGGAAGTGAGTTCCACTTCTGTGCCGTTGGTTTCCTCTTTGCTCACCAAAGCATAATAAATCTCGGGGGTGAAATGCTCAATCTGCTTATCCCGATCATAGATCGCCTTCACAATGGGCACGATCACCCGCCCCACCCGCAGCAAGACCCCGGTCTTCAAGGTGGCGTAGCGGGTTAAATTCACGCCATAGAGCCAATCCACATAGGTGCGGGCGAATCCCTCATCGGCCAAAGATTGATATTCCGCTTCCTCTTTCATTTCCGCCAGGGCTTCGGCCACTGTTTCAGGGGTTTGATCCGGGAGCCAAAGGCGCAGAAAGGTTTTTTCCGTTTGCAGAGCGTGTTGCACGCAAAGGCGAATAATAATTTCCCCTTCCCGATCGGCGTCCCCCGCATTGACAATCCGATCCACATCCGGGCGGTTGCAAAGTTCCTTGATCAGTTCAAATTGGCGATTTACGCCTTCATCCGGCTGTTTATCGGGGCCCATACGCAGTTGGAACCGAAAAGTTTCGGGGAAGCAGGGAATATTCTCCATAGACCAACGACCATTGGAAGTTGGCCCGGTATAATCTTCAATATCACAAAGAGAAAAGAGATGGCCAAAGGCCCAAGTTACCAAATAGCCGTTGCCTTCAAAATAACCGTTCCGACGGGTGCACTTGCCGATGCCGGCAACGATATTCCGGGCAAGGCTGGGTTTTTCGGCAATAATCAAAGTCATCTACCATTCTCCTTTCTCTTAAATTATTAAAATTATATCATAAAAAACGGCAACTTTCAAGGCGGAATATCGTTAGAAAACCTTTATATTCATTTGGCTTTTAGAGTGTTAAAATGATAGGATAAAGCAAAGCGGAAAAGAATGCTGTTTTTTATGAAATGCGGATTTTATGGCAAGGAAATTAACAAACGACCTGAAATAAGATGAAATCCCGACTTTGATCGGGATTTTTCTTTACTTTTTATGGAATTTTTGGTAGAATAATATATTAAGTAAAGCTTTAGGAGTTGCTATGTTTAAATTACTGAAATACTTAAAAAAATATCGGGTTGAAAGCATCCTGGGGCCGCTTTTCAAATTATTAGAGGCTACCCTGGAACTGATGATCCCCCTATTGGTGGCAACGATTATCGATCAGGGAATCCGGGAACAGGCCAAAGGTGTGATCGTTCAAATGAGCCTTTTAATGGCAGCCTTGGGGTTGATTGGCTTGATCTTTTCGGTGACGGCTCAATTCTTTGCTGCTAAAGCGGCGGTAGGCTTTGTGACCCGAATCCGGGAAGTTCTTTTTGAAAAAATCCAGAATTTCACTTATTCCCAATTGGATCGCTTAGGTTCTTCCACGCTGATCACCCGGATGACCAGTGATATGAATCAGGTGCAATCCGCCATAAATCTGGCCTTACGCCTTCTGCTTCGTTCCCCTTTCGTTGTGTTCGGCGCTATGATCATGGCCTTTACCGTGGACGTAAAAGGCGGTTTGGTCTTTGCGGTGACCATCCCGGTTTTATCGGTGGTGGTTTTCGGCATTATGCTGATCTCCATCCCCCTTTATAAAAAGGTGCAGGGGGCTTTGGATCGGGTATTGGGCAAGACACGGGAAAATCTATCCGGAGTGCGGGTAATTCGGGCTTTTTGCAAAGAGGACGAGGAAGTTGCGGATTTTGACGAACGGAACCGCCTTTTGACCAATGCACAGAATTTTGTGGGCCGCATTTCCGCTTTAATGAATCCTTTAACCTATCTGCTTATCAATATGGGCATCATCGTTCTCATTTACGTGGGTGCTTTGCAGGTGGAAAGCGGACATCTGACCCAAGGGGACGTTGTGGCGCTTTATAACTATATGAGTATGATCTTAGTCGAGTTGGTGAAATTAGCCAGTATGATCATCAGCATCACCAAAGGCGTTGCCTGCGGGAACCGAATTCAAGCGGTTTTGGAATTAGAAAGCGGCGAAACCGCCTATTCTTCCAATGAATTGAAGGCCGGCGATCCCCAAAAACTGATCGAATTCCAAAACGTTTCCTTCCGCTATCCGGGTGCCGGAGAAAATTCCTTGGATCGCATTTCTTTCACGCTGAATCCCGGCGAAACGCTGGGCGTGATCGGCGGCACCGGCTCGGGCAAAACCACGCTGGTTCACCTGATCCCCCGTTTTTACGATGCAAGCGAAGGCGCCGTTTTCTTCAAGGGCAAAGACGTTCGGGGAATAGATCCCGCTGAACTGACCCAAAAAATCGGAATCGTTCCCCAAAAAGCCGTTCTCTTCAAAGGAACTCTGCGGGAAAACCTTTGCTGGGGGAACCCCACCGCTTCCGACGAACTTTTGTTAAATGCCATTAAAACAGCCCAAGCCGCTGATATTTTGAACACCAAGCCGGAAGGCTTGGATGCTTTAGTGGAGCAGGGCGGGCGGAACTTTTCCGGCGGGCAACGGCAACGGTTGACCGTTGCCCGGGCGTTAGCCAAAGAGCCGGAGGTTTTGATCTTAGACGATAGCGCATCAGCATTGGATTTTGCCACCGATGCCGCTTTGCGAAAGGCTTTAAAAGAACTGAAAAACGATCCTGCCATTGTAATCGTTTCTCAGCGCACTTCTTCCATCGCCCACGCCGATAAAATTCTGGTGTTGGAGGATGGCGAAGCAGTAGGGCTTGGTACTCACGCGGAACTGTTGGAAACCTGCCCTGTATACCGTGAGATCTATGATTCCCAATTCAAAAAGGAGGGCAAAGGCAATGAATAAAACCAATTCCTCTGCCCTAAAAGGCGTTTTAAAGCGGCTGAAAAAACATACTTTCGGGATCCTTCTTTCCATCCTATTGGCCGCCGCCACTGTGATTATGAGCCTTTATATTCCCCTTTTGGTAGGGGATGCCATCGATTTTATTATTGAGAAAGGCAAGGTGGATTTTGAAAAGATTATGGAAGTCTTTTTAACCATCTTGATTCTCACCGGCGCCACCGCCCTTTTGCAATGGGCGATGAACGCCATCAACAACAAAGTAACCTATCAAGTGATCGCCGACGTGCGCACCGAGGCTATCCGCAAAATTCAGAAACTGCCCCTTTCCTATCTGGATCGGCATCCTTCCGGGGATATTGTGAGCCGGGTAATTGCTGATGTAGATCAGTTCGCCGATGGATTGCTGCTGGGATTTTCTCAACTTTTCACCGGGGTTGTTACCATTCTGGTAACGCTGATCTTTATGCTGAGCCGCCATTGGGGGATCGCCCTTTTGGTTGTGGTATTAACGCCCCTTTCCCTTTTGATGGCCCGTTTTATCGCCAGCCGCACCCATCGGATGTTCAAAGAGCAATCCGAGATCCGGGGCGAACAAACCGGTTTTATCGATGAAATGATTACCAATCAGAAAGTGGTAAAGGCCTTTAACCGGGAAGAAGCCAATGCAGAGCAATTTTGCAATATAAATCGCCGCTTGCAAAAGGCCTCTTTGCAAGCCACCTTCTTTTCTTCTTTAACCAATCCCTGCACCCGGTTTATCAACAATATGATCTATGCCGCTGTGGCTCTCACCGGCGCATTGGTGGTGTTGGCCGGAGGCGGTTTGACTGTTGGCGGGCTTTCCAGCGTTTTGAGTTACGCCAACCAATACACAAAGCCCTTTAACGAAATTTCCGGTGTTATTACCGAATTGCAAAACGCCTTGGCTTGCGCCGGCCGGATCTTCGCCCTTACCGACGAAGCCCCCAACGTGCCGGA
>JAZNEH010000098.1:0-26540 GCA_045588515.1 Eubacteriales bacterium | reverse complement strand
ATTCGAGCGGGAGATTAACGAACGAGAATGTCGCGTCGCAATATGCGTTGTACTCTTTCGATAGACCGTAGTGCGGGAGTTCTGCGCCTCCTCGCATACGAATCATGGGGGCGTAAACCTTTTCCATAGCCTGCTGGCTCAGTTTTTTGGAAAGGGGCAGGATAGCGGCCTTCACCGGCGCCAAGGCGGGATGCAATCTCAACACCACACGCACGTCGTTCTTTTCCGCATCCAACACTTCTTCATCATAAGCATCGCAAAGGAAGGCCAGTAATACCCGATCGGCACCCAAAGAGGGTTCTACCACGTAGGGGATATAATGCTCGTTGGTTTCGGGATCGAAATATTCCAAAGACTTGCCGCTTTCTTCCTGATGGCGGCCCAGATCGTAATTGGTGCGATCGGCAATGCCCCAGAGTTCGCCCCAACCGAAGGGGAACAGGAACTCAATATCCGTGGTGGCCTTGGAATAGAAGGAGAGTTCTTCTTTGGAATGATCTCTCATTCTCATATTTTCTTCCTTCATTCCCAAAGAAAGCAGGAAGTTTTTGCAATAATCTTTCCAATAATAGAACCAATCCAGATCGGTATCGGGCTTGCAGAAGAATTCACATTCCATCTGCTCGAATTCCCGGGTACGGAAC
This sequence comes from Eubacteriales bacterium, assembly GCA_045588515.1. GTDB lineage: Bacteria > Bacillota > Clostridia > Oscillospirales > QAKW01 > QAKW01. Next base: position 25,896 of record JAZNEH010000098.1, on the reverse strand, counting down.
ACGAAGTTCCCCGGTGTGATCTCATTGCGGAAGCTCTTCCCGATCTGGCAAACGCCGAAGGGCAGTTTCTTCCGGGTGGTTCTTTGAATGTTGGCGTAGTTCACGAAAATACCCTGAGCAGTTTCCGGCCGCAGATACACTTCATTCTTGGCATCTTCCGTTACGCCGATATAGGTTTTAAACATCAGGTTGAACTTCCGGATATCAGTGAAATCCTTGGCTCCGCATTCCGGACAAACGATATTGTTTTCCTGAATGAATTCCTGCATCTGCTCGAAGGTCATCCCCTCGGCCTGGGCGCCGAAATCTTCAATCAATTTATCCGCACGGTGACGGGCCTTGCAGGCTTTGCAATCCATCAAAGGATCGCTGAATCCGCCCACGTGGCCGCTGGTGACCCAAGTTTGGGGATTCATAATAATGGCGGAATCCAAGCCCACGTTATAAGGGGATTCCTGCACAAATTTCTTCCACCAGGCTTTTTTAACGTTGTTTTTAAATTCCACACCCAAGGGGCCATAGTCCCAAGAGTTGGAAAGACCGCCGTAGATCTCGCTACCGCTATAAACAAATCCGCGGTTTTTGCAAAGATTTACGATCTGCTCCATGGTTTTTTCTGTATTATTCATGGCACTTCCTCCAATTTATTATCTAAAAATAAATTATAACGGGATTTTAACCGATTGTCAACACCCTAAAATTCGTTTAAACGGGTTATAACATAATTTATAATTATTATCTAAATTAAAATATATATTGCATTTAATAATAAATTATGATAGAATAATAGCGTGTTACTATAGTTCAAAGGAGATGAAACAAAAATGCAATCATTCAAAGATGTTTGGGAGCGGGCCTTAATGGTGCTGAAAAACGATCTGAATAACACCAGTTATGAAACTTGGATCCTGCTTCTGACCCCGATGAAAATGGAAAACGATACCGCTTATTTCTGCGTATCCACCCTTTTCCAGAAAAACATCCTTGACCAACGATATAAAGATAAAATCGAAAGTGCCCTGACTTCTGTGATGGGATTTCCGGTTTCTGTGAACATTTTATTCGGCGACGAAGTTCCCCCCCGGTTTGATAACGAAGCCCAGCGGAAATCCGACGAAGTGGAAAAAATGATCCCCCGGATCGAAGAAGAAGAGGAAATGCAGGTTCATAAAGCAACGCTTACCTTTGAAAACTTCGTTATGGGCAAAGAAAATGAATTCGCCTGTGCAACGGCCATGGCTATTGCTAATAACCCTGGCGGAACCAATTATAACCCCTACTTTTTATACGGCCACAGCGGATTGGGCAAAACCCATCTGATTAACGCTATTGCCAATAAGATCCGGGAAAATAACCCCAATGTGAATATTCTTTACGTAAAGGCGGATGAATTCACCAGCGAACTGATCGACGCCATCCAGTTTAATACTCAGCGTCAATTTAAAGAAAAATACCGCAAGGTTGATGTTTTGATGGTAGACGACGTTCAATTCATCAGCGGTAAAAAAGCGGTTCAGGAAGAATTTTTCCATACTTTCGATTCCCTTTATGAAAATAACCGGCAGATCATTCTCACCAGCGATCGCCCACCCAAAGAATTAGTGACCTTGGAAGAGCGGCTCCAAAGCCGGTTTACGATGGGCTGGTTGGTTGATATCCAGCCCCCGGAATATGAAACCCGGGTTGCCATCATCAAAAAGAAAGCCAGCCTTTATAATCTGGTTATTCCCGATGAAGTGGTGGATCTGATCGCTTCCAAAATCAAAACCAACGTGCGGGAATTGGAAGGAACCATTAAAAAATTAAAAGCCTATAATTCCCTCTATGGAAAAACCCCCACTCTCACTTCCGCCAAAGAGGCTATGGAAGCAGTGATCCGGGAAAATACCAGCACCGTCATCACCCCTGCCAACGTGATCGAGCAGGTGGCCCGCTATTATAAATTCTCGCCGGAAGTGTTAACCAGCCAAAAGCGGATCCGGGATATTGTTTTTCCCCGGCAGGTGGCAATGTATATCATCCGGGAGATCACCAATCTTTCTCTTCCGGAGATCGGCAAAGAGATCGGCGGTAAAAACCACACCACCGTTCTTTATTCCATCCGCAAAGTGGAAGAGGCAATGCAAACCGATCCCAAGATCGCCAAGATCATTGCCGAACTGATTGAAAATATCAAAAAATCTTATTAACAGTTTTTTGAACAATTAACAACGATTCCTGAACAGTTTAAACAAGCGGTTGTTTTTAAAAAGAACAGCGTTGAAAACTGTTAATAAAATAAACCGCCTTTGAACAGGAATTTAAACAGGGGTTTTGCTTGTTCAAACCTTGTTAAATTGAAGTTTTCAACTTTTTAAACAAACCAACAACAACTACAACAATAAACAGAGAAAGTGAAAAGAAGGATTTTTGCTTTCTGCTAAAAGAAAGGATTTTCAGCATGAGATTCAGTTGCGATAGAAACGTTTTGAATGATGCTATTAATATCGTTCAAAAAGCCGCCAGCGTAAAATCCACCATCCCTGCCTTGGAAGGGATCGAGATCCGTATTAAAGAAGACGGCATCGTTCATTTCAGCGCCTATGATTTGAGCATTGCCATTTCCTATGATATTGAGGCTGAGAACACAGAAAAAGGAACGGTGGTTCTTTCTTCCAAGATCTTCGGCGAAATTGTGCGGAAATTGCCCCATTCCTGCTATGTGGACGTGGAAATCGATACGAAAACCTATTTAACCACCATTAAAGGCGGGAATTCCAACTTTACCATTACCGGAATGAGCCCGGAAAACTTCCCGGAACTGCCGGAGGTTTTAAGTGAAGACGGCGTAATTCTCACTTATTCCAATTTTAAAACGATGGTGAAGCAAACAATCTTTGCTTGTTCTATTACCGATTTAAAACCCATTTTAACGGGTGTTCTCTTTGAATTAAATAACGAAGAAGGAACCATCAGCGCTGTGGCGGTGGATAATTTCCGGCTGGCCATTCGGCGGATGCCCTTTGAACAGGTGCAGGGATCTTTCCGCAAAGTGGTGATCCCCTCTCGGGTATTGAATGAACTTTTAAAAATTTTGCCGGATAGCGATGAGGATCAGATCCAAATTCGCCATAGCAAAAATTTTGTGTCTTTCACTTTTGGAAGTGTTGTTGTGGTTTCCCGGTTGCTGGAAGGGGAATTTTTGGATTATAAAGCCGCTTTACCAAAGGATTATAAATTCCGGGTGGAAGTGAAGGTGAGCCAATTCCGGCAGGTGATTGAACGAGCCGCTCTAATGGCTAATTCCACCATCATCAGCCCTATTCGTTGCGAATTTGACTATGATCAGATCCGCATTTCTACCGCTTCTAATATTGGTAAATTTGAAGATTCTTTCGATTGCGAAACCTTTGAAGAAAAAATGACCGTTGGGTTCAACTATAAATATATGTTAGCCGCTTTGAACGCCTGCGAGGATGAAAGCGTTATGATCGAATTGCAATCCAACTTGGCGCCTATCATCTTAAAACCGGTGGAAAAGGAAGATTATCTCTTCTTAGTTCTTCCCCTGCGGATGAAGGAATAAGAGTATGGAAAAATTATCGATCAATAGTGAATATATTCGCCTTTGCGATGCCTTGAAATTTGCAAACTTGGTGGAAACCGGCGGAGTGGCAAAAATGTTGATCTTAGATGGTTACGTAACGGTTAATGGGGAAGTTTGCCTGCAAAAGGGAAAAAAACTTTATCCCGGCGATCGGTTTGCCATCGACGGAGAGGAGCAATTTGAAATTCAATGAGAATTCGCTCTCTGCGATTGGAAAATTTCAGAAATTTTCAGGATGAAACTTTTTCTTTCACCGATGGGATCAACATTTTAGCCGGCCATAATGCTCAAGGAAAAACCAATGCCATTGAAGCGATTTATTTTTGCACTTGCCTGAAGAGTTACCGGGTGATCCGGGAAGAACAATTGATTCGATTCGGGCAGGAATCGGCTTCCATTACCTTGAATTTTGAAATGAACGGGCAGGAAGAGGAAATGAAGATCCTCTTTCAAAAAAATAAACCCAAGGAATATCGTTATAATGGCTTAAATGTGAGCCGGCTCCGGGATCTTTTGGGATGTTTTCAATCGGTGATCTTCACGCCCGATCATTTGGAATTAATCAAAGAAGGGCCGCAGAAACGCCGAAACTTTTTGGATATGGCCCTCTGTTCTTTGGATCGGCCCTATACCGATCAGTTATTATCCTATCAGAAGATTTTAAAAAATCGAAATGCCTTATTAAGAAAAGCCAAGGATGAGCCCATTCCTTCGGAACTTTTTGAAGTTTGGGAGGAAAAATTGGCAGAGGCAGGCTCTTATATTGCCTTCTGCCGCCAAAACTACATTATAGAACTTTGCCAATACGCCCAGAAATTTTATCAGGAAATTTCTTCCGGGGGCGAAAAAATTAAATTACTCTATTTAAATCAATTCAGCAAAGATCCCTGTTCCCGGGAAACGTTTTATGAATTGATGAAAAACCGTTTGGCCCGCACTCGGCAGAATGATATTGAGATGGGGCAAACGGTGAGCGGCGTGCATAAAGATGATATTTTAATTTTGCAGGCCGGAAAAAGTATGAAATTCTTTGCCTCGCAAGGGCAGATCCGCTCCGCCGTTTTGGCAATGAAATTGGCAGAGGCGGAATGTATTACCCAGCGAATGGGAACAGAGCCGGTCTTATTATTGGATGATATTTTATCGGAATTGGATTCCAAACGGCAACGGTTTATTTTTCAAAAGATGGATGGCCGGCAAACGGTTTTATCCACTTGTGAGTTAGGAAAGATCCGCCAAAAGGGCGATAAGGTTTTTTCTATTAAAGAAGGAAAGGTAGCAAAAATCCGTGTATCTGCATCTGGGGCAGGAAGTGCTCATTAAAAAAAGTGATATCATCGGAATTTTCGATCTGGACAAAGCAACGGTGAGCAAGCGGACCCGAATGTTCTTAACCGCAAAGGAAAAGGAACATCAAGTGGTGAATGTGGCAACCGATCTGCCGAAATCCTTTATTCTTTGCAAGCAGGGGGAAAAAACGGTGGTTTATATTTCCCAGATTTCGGCCCAGACCCTCTTGAAACGATGTAATTTTATTCAAAAGATATCCTATATTTAAAATTTGAAATGGAGTTTATGAAAATGAATCAGGAAAAAGTAACCAACCAATATGATGAATCTTCCATTCAGGTATTGGAAGGCTTAGAAGCGGTGCGGAAACGGCCCGGTATGTATATCGGGTCTACTTCAGTGAAGGGTTTGCACCACCTGGTGTATGAAATTGTTGATAACTCGGTAGACGAAGCCTTAGCCGGCTATTGTGATACCATCAAAATTTCCATCCTGCCGGGCAACATTATCGAAGTGGAAGATAACGGCCGGGGCATCCCGGTGGGAATTCATCCTAAAATGGGGATCCCCACAGTGGAAGTGGTGTTCACGGTTCTCCATGCCGGCGGTAAGTTCGGCGGCGGCGGATATAAAGTATCCGGCGGCTTGCACGGGGTGGGCGCATCGGTTGTGAACGCCCTTTCCGAATGGTTGGAAGTGGAAGTACACGACGGCAAGAAAATCTACCATCAGAAATATAACCGGGGCAAGAGCGAAGGGTCCCTGCAGGAGATCGGCACCACCGACCATACCGGAACAAAAGTGCGCTTTATGGCCGATGAGCAGATTTTTGAAACCCTGGAATACGAATATGAAACCCTTTTAAAACGGTTGCGGGAGCAGGCGTCTTTGAATGCCGGTCTGCGGATCGAATTTTCGGATCTGCGGGGCGAAGAACCCCGGAAAAAGGTGATGCACTATGAAGGTGGTATTAAGGAATTTGTCACTTATCTGAATAAGAATAAAGAGCCGCTCCACGAAGAGATCATTTATATGAGCGGAATGAAGGGCACTTCCGCAGCGGAAATTGCCATGCAATATACCGGCCGTTATGATGAAACGATGATCTCCTTCGCCAACGATATTAATACCACCGAAGGCGGTACCCACGAAACCGGCTTTAAGAGCGGCCTGACCCGGATCATCAATAACTATGCCCGAAATAAGGGCTTTTTGAAAGAAAAAGACGATAATCTTTCCAGCGACGACGTGCGGGAAGGGTTAACGGTTATCATCAGCGTGAAGGTGGAAGAGGCTCAGTTTGAAGGCCAGACCAAAACCAAACTGGGGAACAGCGAAGTTTCCGGGTTGGTAAGTTCCCTGCTGAATGAAAAACTGAATGAATTCTTTGAAGAAAATCCCAAAGTGGCAAAGGTGATCATCGATAAGGCGATCACCGCCGGCCGAGCCAGAGAAGCCGCACGGAAAGCCAGAGAAACAGCCCGTAAAAGTGTTCTTTCCACCAGCGCTTCCCTGCCTGGAAAATTAGCCGATTGCCAGAGCCGGGATAATAAGTTTACCGAGATCTATATCGTCGAGGGGGATTCTGCAGGCGGTTCCGCCAAGGAAGGCCGGGATCGGCGGTTTCAGGCGATCCTGCCCCTTTGGGGAAAGATGCTGAACGTGGAAAAATCCCGTTTGGATAAGGTTTATAATAATGATAAGTTGATGCCGGTGATCACCGCTCTGGGCACCAATATCGGCAACGATTTCAATATTGAAAAACTACGCTACGGCAAAGTAATCATTATGGCGGATGCCGACGTAGACGGTGCCCATATCAGAACCTTGCTTTTAACCTTCTTCTTCCGTTTTATGCGGCCGCTGGTGGAAGGCGGGTTTGTTTATACGGCTGTTCCGCCCTTATATAAATTAGTGAAGGGCAAAGAAATCCGCTATGCTTATTCCGATGAGGAACGGGATCGGATCTCTGCTGAAATGCGGGGCCCCGACGGAAAAGGTAAAGTGGAGATCGGCCGGAATAAGGGTCTTGGTGAAATGGATCCCAAAGAGTTATGGGAAACCACTATGGATCCCAAAAACCGCACTTTGAAACAGTTCACCTTGGGCGATGCCATTGCCGCTGATGAGATATTCACCGTTCTTATGGGCGAAAAGGTGGAACCCCGCCGGCAGTTTATTGAAGAAAATGCCCGGTATGTAACCAATCTGGATGTATAAGGAGGTTGAGTGAAAATGGCTAAAAACGAAATATTTGATACTTCCTCCTATGAGAATCAGGTCATCGTTCCCGTTGATCTGGAAAAGGAGATGCGGAATTCCTATATCGACTATGCAATGTCGGTTATCGTGGCCCGGGCCTTGCCGGACGTTCGGGACGGTCTGAAACCGGTTCACCGCCGGATTCTTTACGCAATGTATGAAGATAATCTCACCAGCGACCGTCCCTTCCGGAAAGCGGCCACCTGCGTGGGTGACGTGCTGGGCCGGTATCATCCCCATGGCGATGCTTCTGTTTATGATGCTTTGGTGCGGTTGGCCCAGAGTTTCTCTCTGCGCTATCCGTTGGTGGAAGGCCACGGGAACTTCGGTTCTATCGATGGCGATCCCCCGGCTGCTTACCGTTATACCGAGGCACGGATGTGCAAAATTTCCAACGAGATGCTGCGGGATATCGATAAAGATACCATTGATTGGGATCCCAACTTTGATGAAACCCGCAAAGAACCTCGTGTTCTGCCGGCTCGTTATCCGAACCTGCTGGTGAACGGTTCTTCCGGTATCGCTGTTGGTATGGCAACGGATATTCCGCCCCATAACCTGCGGGAAGTGGTGGATGGAACCATTGCTTTGCTGGAAAACCCGGAACTGGAACCTGATGATCTGATGGAATATATCCAAGGCCCCGATTTCCCCACCGGCGCCATCATTATGGGCCGCAGTGGAATCCGGCAGGCTTACCGCACCGGCCGGGGCAAGGTGTATGTGCGTGCCCGGGCGGAGATTGAGGAATGGAAAGACGATCGCTATAAGATCGTTGTAACGGAAATCCCCTATGGCGTGCGGAAATCGGCTTTGATCGAAAAGATCGCCGAGGAAGTGAAAACTGAGCGGATCGTTGGCATTAGCGATATCCGGGATGAATCCGATAAAGACGGCCTGCGGTTTGTGGTGGAATTGAAAAAAGAAGCCAATCCTCAGGTGATTTTGAATCAACTTTATAAATATACCGAGATGCAGGCTACCTGCTCTATGATTATGCTGGCGTTGGTGAATGGGGAGCCTAAGATTCTGAATCTGAAGCAGATTTTGGAACAGTATATCCTCCATCAAAAGGAAGTGATCCGCCGGCGTACTGCGTTCGAGATCAAAAAGGCCAAGGCACGGGCGCATATTTTGGAAGGCCTGATCAAGGCCATCGATCATATTGACGAAGTGATCGATATAATCCGTAAATCTGCCCATATCAATGAAGCCAAAGAAAAATTGATGGCACGCTTTGATCTGGATGAACTTCAAGCGCAAGCGATCGTTGAAATGCGGTTGGGCCAACTTTCCGGCTTGGAACGGGAAAAGGTGGAGAATGAATATAAGGAACTGATCGCTAAAATTGCGGATCTGGAAGATATTCTGGAAAAAGACGAGCGTGTGCGTGCAATTATTAAGGAAGATCTTTTGAAGATCGCTGAAAAATTCGGCGATGGCCGGAAAACTGAAATCGGTATTGGCGAGATCGGCTTGGAAGACGAGGATCTGATCCCCGTTGAAAACAGTATCTTTACCCTTACCGAGGCCGGCTACATCAAACGGCAATTGCCCGCCACCTATAAGACCCAGCATCGGGGCGGCCGAGGCATCACCGGTATGAAGACCAAAGATACCGACATGGTGAAGAATATCTTTACCGCCACTACCCACGATGTGATCCTCTTCTTCACAACCAAGGGTCGGGTTTATAAAATGAAGGGCTATGAAGTGCCTGAAAGTTCCAGAACTGCCAAGGGAACCAATGTGGTGAATCTGTTGCCTTTGCAGTCAGAAGAAAAGGTCAGCACCATGATCCGTGTGCCCGAATTTAAGGGCGAAGGAAACCTCTTGATGGTGACCCGCAACGGCGTTATTAAAAAATCACCGGTGACGGAATATGATAATATTCGTAAAACCGGCGTGATTGCCATCATCTTGGATGAGGGCGATGAATTGATTCAGGTGCGCTATACCACCGGCGACGACTGTGTGCTCCTTTGCAGCCACGATGGTAAGGGGATCCGCTTCGATGAAAGCGATGTTCGGCCTATGAGCAGGGTGACCCGGGGTATGCGGGGGATCCGTCTGGAAGAGGGCGATTATGTTGTTGGGATGTGTATCCCCGAAGAGGGTCAGGAAATCCTTTCCATTACAGAGAATGGCTACGGAAAACGGACCAAGATCGATGATTTCCGGGTGCAGACCCGGGGTGGTAAGGGCGTTTCTGCCTATAATATCACCGATAAGACCGGCTTGGTGGCCGCAGTTCGGATGGTGAAAGAAGGCGACGATCTGCTGGCTATCACGTCTGGCGGGATTATGATCCGTACGAAGGTGGAAGAAATCCCCACCCTTAGCCGCTCTACGCAGGGCGTGCGGGTGGTTCGCTTGGATGAAGGCAACAAGGTCATCGATATTGCCCTCACCGAGCGGGATGAAGAGTCCGAAGGCGAACCCGAAGAACAAGCCGAGGAATAATCCCCCCTCCGCAGAACTGGCGAGTTCTGCGTGTCCCCTAAGGGACAATAAAGGTAATTGCAATTTAAGAAAACGGCCCTGCGGGAATGAACGATCTCCCGCAGGGCTGATTTATTTTCGCAGAAAATATAAAATTTCTTGTAGGTGTCGGCGTTTTCGACAACCCGTTGATTTTGATGGAATTTTGGCGGGACATCGGGAACCGCCGTCCCCTACGGATGTACCACTCCAACCGGAATTTATGAATCGAAAAACACAATTCATTTGTACCCACACCAGTAAAAAAACACAATCATTTTGTATCTCGATCCGTAAAAAAAGTACAATTCAATTGTACCCACATCAGTAAAAAAGTACAATTAAATTGTACCCACATCAGTAAAAAGGTACAATTAAATTGTGACAGGGGACGGCTCTCGTGACACACGAACAAACTGAATAGGAAATGAATCTTTTATTTAATGATAAAAGTGCCTAAGTTAATAATATGCTTTTTCTTTTTAAATGCTTCTTCCATATTGGGGTAGGTATTGGAATAGGGGTCATTAATATAAGATATGATATAGTTTGATTGCTGGATCATATACGAATTTCTTTTTCTGATTGCAAAGCGTGCGGGGGTTTTTGTTAAAACATCCGGGAAAATTGTTTTTTGCATATCGTAATACGGAAATTCAACTGGCCGGTTCAAATACGGCAAAACAACATAGAATTCTATTTGATAGCGGTTCTCTAGGGTGCAAAGTGCCTCATAAGCAAAGCGGTCGAAGGATCCCTGCGAGCCAACGTAAAAGCGGCGAACCTGCTTTTCTATGATGAGCGATTCAATTGTTGAAAGAAGGCGTGCTTTTATCCTATCGGGACAATTTTTATGACCGAAAAAACAACAACTTTCCATCATTTTCACATCCTTTCACAAATTAAATTAAGGGAATATCCCTTAAAAGTCGATAAGGGAATTTCCCTTAGGGCATAATGATCTCACGAGGTGATGATGTTGTTTAGACGATTAAGGGTCTTACGAGAGGATCAAGATTTAACCCAAAAGCAACTGGCAGATTTATTAAAAATACATCAAACGACATATTCCGATTATGAAATTGGCAAATTAAACGTACCCATTGATGTATTTATAAAACTTGCAGAATTTTATCAAACTAGTATTGACTACCTTGCCGGGCTAACAGATATTAAAGATCCCTACCCCAGAACCAAATAATCAGATCCCTTGTTCCAAGGAAGGAACAAGGGGTTTTTGACCAATTAATACCGAATACATTTGCACCCCATCTATATTTTAGGTCAATAACACCCTAATGTCAATAGGTCAAATTGCCATAATATAGATGAGGTGTCAAAATGAACAGGTTAAAAGAGTTAAGAAAAGAACGGGGCTTTACCCAAATAAAAATGCAAATGCTCACCGGCATTGATCAAAGCGATTATTCAAAAATTGAGAACGGCAAACGGTATTACACCTTTGAGCAATGTGTTAAAATTGCAAAAGCGTTGAATACCAGTATGGATTACCTTGCCGGGCTGACGGATATTAAAGATCCATATCCCCGCAAAAAATAAAAAAGCAGTGGCTACCTATTTAATAGGGAGCCACCTTTATTTTGCCTTTAAGGTTAGAGAGGAAAGCAAAAAATTCAATAAAAACTCGGCCTTGCCGAGTTTTTTCCCTTAAAAAGAAACAATATCAAAAAGAAAAGGAACTACCGATTTTATCATGTGACAAAATGGGGTAGTTCCTTTATGATTCAATTTATTTTTTTGCGGTCTGTGCCATTTTTGAGCACGGGGAATTATTTGGCGAAGTCGATGGCACGGGACTCCCGGATCAGATGCACTTTGATCTGGCCGGGATATTCCAGTTCGTTTTCGATCTTTTTCACGATATCGTGGGAAAGGATCGTCAGTTTATCATCGGACACCTTTTCGGGGTTTACCATAATGCGGATTTCGCGGCCGGCCTGAATGGCAAACGTATTTTCAACGCCGGGGAAGGAGTTTGCGATCTCTTCCAGTTTTTCAAGGCGTTTGATATAGTTTTCCAGATTTTCTCTGCGGGCACCGGGTCGAGCGGCAGAGATTGCATCGGCAGCCTGCACAATGGCATCATAGATCGTTTTGGTTTCCACATCCCCATGGTGGGCGTGGATGGCGTGAACCACGGTTTCGCTTTCTTTATATTTTTTAGCGATATCCACGCCGATCTGGATATGGGAGCCTTCCATTTCGAAGTCCACGCTCTTCCCGATATCGTGGAGCAAGCCGGCCCGTTTAGCAACGGTAACGTCGGCGCCCAATTCGGCGGCAAGCAAGCCGGAGAGTTGAGAAACTTCGATGGAGTGGTTCAAAACGTTCTGGCCATAACTGGTTCTATATTTCTGGCGGCCCAGAAGTTTGATCAGATCAGGATGCAGGCCGTGCACGCCGGTTTCGAAGGTGGCCCGTTCGCCTTCCTTCTTCATGGCCACTTCCAGATCCCGGCGCACTTTTTCAACGGTTTCTTCAATGCGGGCGGGATGGATCCGGCCATCGCCGATGAGTTTTTCCAACGTTTGGCGAGCCACTTCACGGCGGATGGGATCGAAACTGGAGAGGGTGATGGCCTCGGGGGTATCGTCGATAATCAGATCCACGCCGGTGATGGTTTCCAGAGCACGGATATTCCGGCCCTCACGGCCGATGATCCGGCCTTTCATTTCATCATTAGGCAGAGCCACAACCGAAACGGTGGTTTCGGCCACGTGGTCGGCGGCGCATTTCTGGATGGCCAGCGAGAGCAGCATACTGGCTTTTTCATCCAGATTTTCCCGGAACCGGTCTTCGTGTTCCGTAATCCGCAGGGCATATTCGTGTTCCAATTCGGAATCCATCATATGCAAAAGTTCTGCTTTGGCGGCCTCGGCGGTATAGCCGGAGATCCGTTCCAGAACGGCAATCTGGGATTGCTTCACGGTTTCCACCTCTTCATAGAGGGCATCCACCTTTTTCTGTTTTTCGGCAAGAACTTCTTCCTTGCGATCGATGTTATCGTACTTTTTGTCGAGAATTTCTTCTCTTTGCTGCAGCCGTCTTTCTTGGCGGGTAACTTCAACGCGGCGTTCCTTCAGGTCTTTTTCCTGCTCGGTGCGTTCCTTCATCAAGGCTTCTCTACCTTCCAGCAGGGCTTCCTTTTTCTTGGTAGCGGCCGTTTTAACCGCCTCGTTGATTATACGCTTTGCTTCTTCTTTAGCAGAGCCGATCTGCTTTTCGCTGGCCTTTTTCCGATAGAAAAAGCCAGCAACAAACATCACTACGCCCACAACCAGGGCAACGACCACAACAGTGAGAATGGATTGAAGATCCATAAACGTTTCCTCCTGTTATGATTTTAATCGGGCAAAGAGGCCCTAATATATTCAGATTTTTCATATTTCGACCCTAAAAGGGGCAAATTTTAGAAAATATCCCAATACACCACTGAAAATTATAGTGCATTTTCGTCAATCTGTCAAGGGAAAAAACGCAGTTGATTATAATTTTACAATATGTTATAATAATATTTAAACTGGTATCCTATACGCCAAAGGAGTTTTAGAATTTTGGATATTTTAAATCAATTGATCAATGGAATCGTGCAGGGCTTTTCCGAATTGGCGGCTGTTTCGGCCTCGGGCCATCGGATGTTCCTGCCGGAAGGTTGGAATTCGGCTGGATTGGAAAATTGGATCTATGCCGGGCTGATCTTGGTGATCCTGTTGGTTTATCGCCGAACGGTTTGGGGTTTGTTGGCCGGAATCGGAACGATGGTGAAGGGGCTTTTTGCCGGCACCTTTAAATGGCGGAAAGCCAGCCATTATCAAGTGATGGCTGTTTGTTTCCTGTTGGCTTGTTTGCCTTTGGGGGTGGCGGTGCTGGTTCGGATCTATGCGATGGACTACGTTGCTCGGTTTGCCGGCAACGGACTATTCACCGGTTTGATGATGCTTTTAAATGGCGGACTCCTCTTTTTAGGCGAGCATAGTTTGGATCAAAAGAAAGAACTGCGGGATATGAAACCCATTGAAGGCATCAAGTTAGGGTTGTTTGGGGCCTTTTCCCTCTTGCCCGGCCTATCTTCCCTTGCCACACTTCTGGCGATGGGTTTGAATATGGGTTTCAAGCGGAAAGATGCCTTGGAATTTGCCGTTATAATGGCGGTTCCCTGCTTTTTAGCCGGCAGAACCAACGGAAGCCTTTGGTTCCAAGGAGCGGAGCCGGTTTTATGGAGCGTGGCAGTTGGGGCGGCAATGTTGGCCGGGTTGGCCGGACTATTTTTATTGAAATGGCTTTTGAAAAAAGAGCGGCTGCATTGGCTGGCTTATTATAGCGGGATTGCCGGGATTGCGGTGATTCTTTTGAACTTTATCGGTTAGGAGGGGTTCCTTTGCCCAGAAAATCAAAAAAACAAATTCACGCAGAGCAGTTGGCTTTGCGCAAGGCCCAAAAGGCGGCCACCCGCCGGAGTATCTATGCGGTGGTCTTTTTTGCGCTGGCGTTGTTGCTGGCTATTTACATCTATATTCCCGGCTTGGAAGTGCCCTTGAAGGATTGGGTGGTGAACCATTTTCTATTCGGAATGTTTGGCTTTGCCTCTTATCTCTTCCCGGTGTTTTTAGTTTGGCTGGGTGTGGATGCGCTGGATAAAAAGAAAAAATATTCCACCCACGTGAAAGTGTGGACAGGCTTGGTTTTGGCGGTATTGATCTCCGGGATCAGTTATCTTTTCTGGTATCCGGGCAATTATTCCTTCGGCGGATTTTTCAACGAAGGGATCCCCCAATTCTGGAAGCAGGGAATGGACCTGAAAGGCGGCGTGATGGGCGGCATTTTCGCCTGCCCCTTGATTGCCTTAATGAGTAAAGTGGGGTTCACCATTCTGGTGTTGGCGATTTCCATCATTGCGGTGCTGTTCTTCTTTGATCTAACCCTTTATGAAATGGCCTATCCCATTCGCAAACTGATTTCCCATTACAAAGAGCAAAAAGAAAAGCCGATTATTGTGGAAGATCCCGAGGCGGAAAAGATCAAGCGTCATTTCTCCGATCTGAAGGCCGACGATGCCCGAGAAGAAGCGCCCCCTGCCCCCTCTCCTGTGGATGTTACTCCGCCGGAGTTGGTGACGGAAGTGGTTCCTGTTTTTGTGTACGACGACGTGACCCCAGCCGGGAACATTGATCCCATGGACATTGGCAGTTTTGGCGTAGAAGTTGCGGCGGAAGAGCCGAGCAAGCCCGAACGAAAAAACCGCACTGCACGACCCAAGCCGGAAACAGAGCCGGTTAAGCCCATGGAAGGCGAGCAGCTGCATATTTATAATTTCCCGCCCCTCTCCTTGCTGACCGTTCCCAAGCAGACCGGCGGCACCACCCAAGCGGAACTGCGGGAAAAGGAACGGATCTTAGTGCAGACCCTGCGGGATTTCGGCATTGAAACCACCATGTTGGGAACCGCTGTCGGCCCCAACGTAACCCGATTTGAACTGGCACCCAAGGCCGGCACCCGGGTGAGCAAAATAGCAGCCCTCTCCGACGATCTTGCCCTTGCTTTGGCGGCAACCCAAGTGCGGATCGAGGCCCCCATCCCCGGCAAAGCGGCGGTGGGAATTGAGATCCCCAACAAAAATGTCAGCACTGTTTTTATACGCGAAGTATTGTCTGCGCCTAGTTTTACAGAAGGTAAAAGCGTTTTGACCTCTGCCTTGGGCAAAGACATTGCCGGCAACCTGATTACCTTCGACGTGGCGAAGATGCCCCATTTGTTGGTGGCGGGCACCACCGGTTCCGGTAAATCTGTTTGTATCAACACGATCTTGCTTTCCATTCTATATAAGGCATCGCCGGAAGATGTGAAACTGATTCTGATCGATCCCAAGGCGGTGGAGATGGATATTTATAACGGAATCCCCCATCTGTTGGTTCCGGTTGTAACCCAGCCGAAGAAGGCGGCGGGAACGTTGCAATGGGCCTGCACCGAGATGGATCGCCGCTATGACTTGATGAAGAACACCCAAGTGCGGAATCTGGATGCTTATAATACTTATTGCGAAACCCACCCGGACTATCAGCCGATGCCCCGGATCGTGGTGGTGATCGACGAGTTGGCCGACCTGATGATGGTATCCTCCAAGGAAGTGGAAGATTGCATTTGCCGGCTTTGTGCTAAGGCACGGGCGGCGGGAATCCATTTGATCGTTGCCACCCAGCGGCCCAGTGCCGACGTGGTTACCGGCCTGATCAAGGCCAATATTCCTTCCAAGATCGCCTTTACGGTGGATAACTCCATCAATAGCCGGATCATTCTAGACGAAAACGGCGCAGAAAAATTGCTGGGTCGAGGCGATATGCTTTATAAGCCGGTGGGCGCCAATAAGCCTTTGCGGGTGCAGGGTTGCTTTGTTTCCGATAGCGAAGTGGAAAAGGTTGTTCGTTATGTGAAGAGCAATTCTCTGGGCTCCGATTACGATCAAGAGGCCATTCAGAATATTGAAACGCTGGCAACCCAAGGCAATAAGAGCAATAACGCTTCCGACGGCGACGAAGGCGGCGAGTTTGATGATATGTTGGTTACGGCCTGCGAATGTGTGATCGAGGCGAAGATGGCCTCCACTTCCCTCTTGCAACGGAAATTGAAGTTAGGCTATGCCCGGGCGGCCCGGGTGATGGACCAGATGGAAGAATTAGGCGTGGTTGGCCCCTTTGAGGGTGCCAAACCCCGGCACGTATTGCTCACGATGGATGAATTCCGGGAACTCTGCGTACAAAGAGGTCTATAAAACATAACGACCACATATGTAGTTCCAACTGCCTCTCTTTTGGCGGGCGGTTTCTCGGTGAATCGAAATTGAAGAACACACAGACAAAGCCTCTGCCGTTTGGCAGAGGCTTTGCGTTAATAATAAAGGTTGTAGGCGGCAACTTTCGCCATTAATTGAGGTTTGATGGCTCTATAGGCATCGTCCATATTCACCAAAGGATCATTGAGCCCTTTCAGATAGGTTTCGCAAAGGGCATCGATGCCGGGATCTCGGAAGATCATCTGCCCTTTGGATTCGGCAAATTGAGTATAAGCCTCATAATCGGCTCCGGCAATGCCGGCTTTTTGCAGAGCGGCGGCTCGGGTTTCCGTATAGCGGTTACACCAGAGTTCGGCAAAGGTTAATGCGGCCAGATCGGCTCCTTCTTCTTGCTGATATTTGGGCAAGGCAAAGAAGGTTCCGCCGAAGGATACGGTGGCGGCGCTGCCGTTTTCCAAAGCGGGCAGGCTGGTATAGCCAATTTTGGCGCCTTCGGCCACAGCGGGAACGGCCAGCGTATAAGCCATAGCCAGCGTGCCGTTTTCAATGGAATAGGTGGTGTCTTCGTCCATCAGGAAGGCAGGCAGTTCGGCGTTCACCGCTTTGAGGGAGGCAAAGGCTTTTTGCGTTACTTGCGCATAGATATTGGAATCCAGTTTCCCATCCAACAGGGTTAAGGGGCTTTTACCGCTCAGCAGAGCCCAGTCTAGAGTTTGAAGCATATCCAGCGGCTTGGTTCCTTGGTTTGCGCTATTTTGATAGATGGCCTTGAATTGCTCCACTGTCCAGGCGTTTTGCGCAGAAAGGGTGGCGGGATCGTTGCCGGAAGGCATCAGATCGGGATGATACCAAAGGGTATTCACATTGCCCACCGGCGCAAAGAGGGTTTTCAGGGTCTGCTCCAAAACGGCGGAACTGATCCCGTGGGAAACGGCGTTTTCGTTCAGATAGGCATCGGCGGGGCGGCTCAGGCTCATTCCCAGTGCCAACTGATCGTCGGTCATCTGCACCAAACTCAGTTTCCGGCCGGCAAAAAGGGCGGTGCGCTGGGCTTTCAGGGAGATACTTTTATTTTTAATGGTATATTTTAATTGGAATCCGAAGGCATCTGCAATGGCTTCGGCCCACTGCCATTCGTTCACGGCAACCCCTTTTTCATTGAGATAAGCAAAGGCGGGGGTTTCATCGGCAGTATAGAAGGTGATGGTGCGGTTCTTTAAAGCCGCCGCCGTACTTCCGTTTTTAATAAAGCCGCTGGCGGGCAGAGTGCCTTGCACATTGGTAGAAGGTTTGAAGTCTGCAGAAAACAAGGGGTTGGGTTTGACTTCGGGTTCCTCCACAACATCTTGTGTTCCCTCTGTTTCGGGAGCGGCTTCTGCCTCCGGCTCCGGCGTGGTGATGGTTTCGGCTGTTTCCCCTTCCCCGGCCGGCGTTTCCGAGCCCGTTTCATTGGGAGCGGGGGTTTCGGCGGCCTCTTCGTTGGCTCCTTCTGCCGGTTGATCGGCCGGAGTGTCCGTTGCCGGGGATTCGTTCTCTTCTGTTTCCGGCGCAGCGGGGGGTTCCTGTTCCCCTGCCGGAGGAACGTTGGTTTCCGGTTGCGGATTGGGGTTTGCTTCCGGGGTTTCCGGCTGGGAATTGGGATCGGTGATGATCGTGGGATATTGGATATTATCGGGCTTGCAGGCGCCGAGGCTCATCAGCAAGATCAGGGATAACCCAAGGGCTATGATTCGTTTCAGCATGGGCTTACTCCTCCGTTAATTGAGATTTCAAGGTATTATAGGCGGCCACCGCTAGGCGGTCGCAACGTTCGTTATAGGGATGGCCGTTATGGCCTCTTACCCATTCAAGGGTAACTTGGTGGCGTTCCAGCAAGGCTAAGAGCCGTTCCCAGAGATCCACGTTCAATGCGGGTTTCTTATCGGCTTTGCGCCAGCCGTTTTTCTGCCAAGAAAAAACCCATCCTTTGTTGATGCTATCGCAAAGATAGGAAGAATCGCTCACTAAGCGCACTTGGCAGGGTTCTTTCAGTTCCTCCAAACCGGCAATGGCGGCCATCAGTTCCATTCGGTTGTTGGTGGTGGTGGGTTCGGCACCGCTCAGTTCTTTCTCCCGGCCTTTATAGACCAGAATGGTGCCCCAGCCGCCGGGGCCGGGGTTGCCGCTGCAGGCGCCATCGGAATAAAGCGTAACCTCTTTCATGTCAGGCCCAATCTCGCTTTCAGAGCATCATAGGATTCAACAGAGGGTGTTGAAATCTTTTCGGGATCAATGGCGGCAAAAATTTCTCTTGCCTTGCCGGGGTTTCCGCTGATATAAGCGGCTTGCACGGCAATGAGCAATTGATCGTGTTCCACCATATCGTTCACTGCCTCTAAAAGAGCGGTGGTTTCCGCTTCGGAGGCGGTCAACCGGGCGTTTTCATCTTTCAACTGAATGTTTTCTGCTTTCAGCGAGGCATTTTCGTTTTGAATATTCTTTAGAGTGGATTGATTGGTGTTCAATACGTGGTCGTTTTGGGCCAATTCCCCTTGAATTCTCTGGGTTACCAGATAACTGCCCGCCAACAATCCGCAGATCACAACCACGAAAACCGTGGTATAGAGAATTAAGAATTTAATATCTTTTTTCTTTTCGGTATGGATATTGGGCTGCTGATTTTGTTGGTTTTCACTCATCGTTCTGAAACTCCTTCCAAAATCTCCATTATTTTTTCCAGTTCGGCCACGGAATGATATTGGATCTCCACTTTTCCTTTATTGGAAGGCTTATGGAGGATCGTGACCTTGTTTCCCACTCTTGCGGCGGCCCGGGTTTCCATTTCTTTCAAGGCGGAGGCAACGGCGGGATCCAGTTTGGGGGCGGATCTCGGCTCTTTTTTCAGGTTTTTCACCAGTTCTTCCGTTTGGCGCACGTTCAGCCCTTGAGTAATGATCCGATTGGCTAGCGCCAACTGTTCATCAGCGTTTTCCAAACTCAAAAGAGCCCGGGCGTGGCCGGCAGAGAGTTCGCCGGTTTTTAAGAAATCCAAAAGTTGTTCCGGCAGGGCCAGAAGTCGCAGAGCATTGGCAATGGCCGGGCGGGATTTTGAAACGGTTTCGGCGATTTTCTCTTGGGTCATTCCATAGAGGTCCATCAGGTTTTTATAACCCAAGGCTTCTTCCACCGGGTTCAAGTCTTCCCGCTGCAGGTTTTCAATCAAACTGATTTCGCTGATTTCTTGGGGGGTATATTCCCGGATGATCACCGGCACTTCATCGATTTCTGCCAGCCGGCAAGCCCGCCAACGGCGTTCGCCTGCGATGATCCGATAGCGATCGTCGCCCAAGGGCGAAACGATGATGGGCTGGATCAAACCATGTTCTTTGATAGATTGGGCCAATTGCTCCAAGGGTTCTTTATCAAAGGTTTTGCGGGGCTGGTTTTTATCCGGTTCGATCTGGGAAACCCGCAGGGTGGTTTTTTCTTTGGGTTGTTCTTCTAATGCGAAGGAATTATCTTCAAAAAGGGCGTCAAGGCCCTTTCCTAAGCCTTTTTTGATTGCCATTTTCTTCACCTCACTGTTTTTGGTTGGCTAAAAATTCCCGGGTCAACTCCCGGTAAGCCAAAGCGCCTTTGGAATAGCGATCGTAGATCTGAACGGGTTTCCCGTGGCTGGGCGCCTCGGAAAGCCGCACGTTCCGGGGGATCACGGTTTTATAAACTTTATCCCCAAAATATTTTTTGATCTCCCGGGCCACTTGCAAGGTAATGCTCAGTTGCCCGTTATACATTGTGAGTAAAACGCCTTCAATATAAAGACTGGGATTAAAGCGAGTTTTCACAGCCTTAATGGTGTTCACTAACTGGGATACCCCTTCCAAAGCCAGATATTCCGGCTGAAGGGGGATCAATGCGCTATTGGAAGCATTCAGGGCGTTTAGGGTTAGCAAAGAGAGGGAGGGCGGGCAATCGATGATGATATAATCATAAAGATGCCGCACTTGGTTCAGAGCGTTTTTTAAAAGGCTCTCCCGGTTTTCCATCGTCACCAACTCGATTTCGGCACCGGCCAAATCCATCGTGGCCGGCAATACGTCGATATTGGCATATTTGGTGGAAAGGATAGCCTTGCGGATCTCGCAATCGCCGATGAGCACAGAATAAACGGAATGTTGGATGGACCGTTTATTCAGGCCGTAACTGCTGGTGCCGTTGGCCTGGGGATCGATATCCACGAACAGGGTCTTTTTCCCTTCTTCGGATAAGGAAAAAGCCAGGCTGACAGCGGTGGTGGTCTTCCCTACTCCGCCTTTTTGGTTGGTAATGGATATGATCTTACCCACGTTTTCCCTTCTTTCTGATAGATTACTAAAGCCTATTGTATCATATATGGATGAAAAATAAAAGGGGTTTTCAAAATTTAATATGTTTCACGTGAAACATTGAAAGAAAAGAACGAGCAATTGTTTCACGTGAAACATATTAAATTTTGTCTGCATCGCCTTCGGCGAACACAAAAAGAGGATGCCTTTCGGCATCCGCTTTTTGGGGGGGTTAGGATGTTTTGGGTATCCGAATAATATATTCAACAAACTGCTCTTCCTCATTGATGGAGGTTTGCGGTTTGATACCCGCTTGTTTTAGGGTGGAAACGGTATGGTTCAACGTGTTGATGCAAAGCCGGATATCCTTGATGGAACATATTCTTTTGGGCTTTTTTCGCTTAGGCTTGGGCGTTAAGCATCGTTCTACCATGGCTTCCGTTTCCGAAACGGTGCATTTTCTTTGAATTACCTGTTCCAAAAGATCCATCACCTGTTCCGGCTCCTTGATTTTTAAGAGCGCCCGGGCGTGGCGTTCGGAAAGGCCGTTGGTGCGGATCAGGATTTGTGCGCTGATGGGCAGGCGCAGAAGCCGGAGCTTATTGGCGATGGTGGAGGGGTCTTTGCTCACTTCCCGGGCCAATTCGGCTTGGCTCAATGAAAAATCCTCCATCAACCGCCGATAAGCTGCAGCCTCTTCAAAGAAAGAGAGATCTTCCCGCTGCAAATTCTCGATAAGAGATAGGCGTGCGGCCGTTGCGGCGGGTTTGTCGGTTAAAATGCAGGGAACTTTTGTGAGGCCGGCCATTTTGGCGGCTCGAAGCCGCCGCTCACCGGCGATCAGCAAATAGCGCCCTTCTTCCCTGCGCACTAAAAGAGGTTGCAGAATTCCGTGGGCGGCAATGCTTTCGGATAACTCCTTTAAGGGTTGATCTGTAAAAACAGATCGGGGCTGATGCGGAGCCGCCAAAAGATCTTCCACGGGGATCCAATGTAATCCTTCTTTTTGCTGAAACAGTGCCATTGGCTCCCCTCCTCTCTTGGTTATAGTATAAAACCCTGTATGCCTAAAAGCAAGAAAAACCCCTCGACAAAATCTGCCGAGGGGTGTGGAATATGGGGGATTATGAGAGGGCCGCCAGTTCTTTCCTTAGGCTTTTGGCGGAGATCACAGAAACGTAGGCTTCCTGCACATAGCCGTTTTTGTCGATAAAATAAGTAATGGGCGTGCCACTGATCTGATAGGTTTTGGCCATTTCGCCGTCAATATCAAATAAAATATGGGGGAAATCGATCTTTAGTTCGGCCAGCCGTTGCTTTTGTTCGGCAATGGTGCCTTGGGTGGTGGAAACGGCTATCACGTCTACTTCCGGGTAATCCGGCGTGATCTCCCGCAGGCTTTCCATTAATTCCACCGCTTTGCCGGTGTCCAGATCAAAAAAGACTAAAATCGTTCCCTTTTGCCCATAATTATCAGAAAGAGAGTAAAGGGTTTGTTCATCGGCGCAAACGCCGGTAATATCAAGGGCTTTTTGAGGCTCATCCCCGATGATAAGATCGGCCGCCAGCCAGCAGATCAGGCAAAGAACGGCCACGCCCAGAATCACCAAAACGGGACGGGCAAAATTTGTTTTCTTCATTTTCTTCACATCCTTTATTTTATTATACTCTTTTCTTCCCGGGGTTTCAACCGTTTATTTATGAAAAATACTTGAACCGTTCATTCATTCATTATATAATATAGGGTGGAGATTAATTAGAAAGGAAACCGGCGATGAAGGATTTTTTCTATGAAGAAAAAAATGGATTGCGCACATTGAAGTGTCGGGCCTTGGCGGAGGCCGGAATTCCCCATGGGTTTTCCACCCGGCAAGGCGGTGTGAGCCAAGGATATCTCAGTTCTCTGAATTTTGCCTATAATCGGGAAGATGCGGCCAATGTAGATGAAAACTTCCGCCGGTTTTGCGCCGCCAACCATCTGCCCTTCGATAGTATGGTCCTCACCCATCAAACCCATACGGATACCGTTGCCATCGTGGGTGAAACTTTTAAAAATAAAGGGCGGGAACGCTCTCTGCGGGATACCGATGGCCTTGTGACCGCTGAACCCGGCTTGGGGTTGGTTTGCTTTGTGGCCGATTGTGTGCCGATTCTGTTGGCCGATCCCAAGGCAAAAGTGGTGGCCGCCGTGCATAGCGGATGGCGCGGAACCGTTGCCGGGATCGGGGCTCGGGCGGTGGAAAAAATGCAGTCCTTGGGCGCGGATCCTCAAAATATCATCGCCGCTATCGGCCCCTCCATCGGGCCCTGCTGTTTTGAAGTGGGCCCCGAGGTACAGACGGAATTTGATGGCGCCTTTCCGGGCCGGCTGCCCCTGCTTCCTTCCCGGCGGGAAGGCCATTCTATGATCGATCTTTGGCGGGCTTGCCGGTTGGTGCTGGAAGAAGCCGGGGTGGAAAAAACTCATATTTTTGGCTGTGAAATCTGTACTTCCTGTAATAATATGTCGTTTTATTCCCATCGGTATACAAAAGGACGGCGTGGAAACCTGATCGGTGCCATCGGTTTGGAGGAGTCCAAATGAAAAAAATAGGTGTATTTTTAATGGCGCTGGCCCTGTTGCTTTCGGGATGTAGCAGCGGGGGTTATACGCCGGAAAACAATCAATTAGGCGCTTTTGTGGAGAACCAAAAAGAGGAGGCGGAAGTGCTTCCGCCCCGGAAAAATATGGCGATGATCTATTATGAAGATATGGATCAAAATCCTCTCACAACCACCAATCGGGAAAACCACGAACTTTTAAAATTGGTTTATAGCCCTCTGATCCGGTTGGATGCTTCCTTGAAACCGGTTTACGTTTTGGCCGGGGGAATTACGGTGGAAGGAACCCGTTGCACGGTGGTGTTGCGGGAGGGGCTGAAATTCAGCGATGGTTCCGCTGTGACGGCCGCAGATGTTTCTGCCTCGATCCGAACGGTGCGAAAAAATCCAACGTCCCCCTATTATAACCGACTTTCCAATGTGCGGAGTTGGGAAGTGGCGGACCACCGTACGATCGTGTTGTCCCTGCGGGAGCCGGATGCGGATTTTATCAATGAACTGGATCTGCCGGTGGTGAAAAACGGCGGATCGGTGGGCTGCGGTCCTTATCGGTTTGGCGAGCAGAACGGAAAAACCGTTTTGGTGCCCAATGAACATTATTTTGAACAACCCTCCATTCAAACGATTGAATTAAAGGCGCCTGCCAACGTGGAAGAACGGCAAAATCTCTTCTCTGTGGGGCTTTTGGATGTTTATTTTGAATCGGAAGAGAGCGATCTGGAGTTCTCCGGCGGCCGGGACTACCGAGTCCAGACCTATGCGGGCGACGATCTGCTCTTTTTAGGGATCAACTGCCAAAAAGACTATTTGAATCAGGCGGGGATCCGGCGGTTCCTGAATCAACTGCTGGAACGGGAAAAGATTGCCCGGGAAGTGCTTTTGGAGCAGGCAGAGGCAACGGCTTATCCCTTCCGGGCCGGATGGTATAAAGCGGAAGGGTTAACCCATCAACAGGATTGGACCGCCGCTCAAAAGAAGGAGGCGGCCCATGGAGTCGGGTTCAGTTTAACGGAAACGGCGCTGCTGGATGCAAACGGAACGCAATTGACTTTTTCCTTGCTGGTTTCCGAATCTGCTTTGGTGCAGATGAATGTGGCTCAGGCGGTGGCGGAAAGTTTTGCTCTTTCCGGCGTGAAGATCCTTGTGGAGCCGGTGAGCCGGGCGGATTATGAAAAACGGCTGGCCGCCGGGGATTTCGATCTCTATCTGGGCGAAATGAAAACCGGCCGGAGTCTGAATACGGCCCTCTATGCCGCCGGTAGTGCTGTTAATTATAGTTTTGGGAATTTTGAGGCGCTGGAGGCCGTTGCATCGGCTTATGGAGCCGGCGAAACTGATCTGAAAGCGGTGGCCGCCGCCTTTGATGCGGCCACGCCGCTGATCCCCATTGCCTATCGGCAGGGTTTGCTCTTTACCGCCGCCGACGTGGGGGATTTTTCCGGCCAGGGCAGTTGGGCGATCTATGGGGATATCACCAAACTGAAACTGCTGGAACGGCGGAAAAACGCCTAAAATTTGTTCAATCGGCGGGATTTTTCCCCGGAAACTTTCAAAAAGTTGGGGAAAACCGAAAATTTCAAAAAAATGGTAGACTAACGCAAGTTTTGTGTTATAATATTAGGTGGTACTGCACGCCCCTGGCGTTCGGTATCCAAAAATATCGTAAAAAAATTATATATGGAGGAAAAAAATTCATGAGCAAAAAGTTTGTTTACCTCTTCTCCGAGGGCGACGCAACCATGAGAAACCTTCTGGGCGGTAAGGGTGCAAACCTGGCCGAGATGACCAAGATCGGTCTTCCCGTTCCCCAGGGCTTCACTGTAACCACCGAGGCTTGTACTCAATACTATGAGGACGGCCGCAAGATCAATGCTGATATCCAGGCTGAGATCATGGAGTACATCGATAAGATGGAAGGCATCACCGGCAAGAAGTTCGGCGATAAGGAGAATCCTCTCCTGGTTTCCGTTCGTTCCGGTGCCCGTGCTTCTATGCCCGGTATGATGGATACCATCCTGAATCTGGGTCTGAACGAAGAAGTTGTTGAAACTATGGCTACCCAGTCCGGCAACGCTCGTTGGGCTTACGACTGCTACCGTCGGTTTATCCAGATGTATTCCGACGTTGTAATGGAAGTTGGTAAGAAGTATTTCGAAGAACTGATCGACGAAATGAAGGAAAAGAAGGGTGTTACCCTGGACGTTGAACTGACCGCCGAGGATCTGAAAGAACTGGCTGTTCAGTTTAAGGCTGAATATAAGAACAAGATCGGCAAGGACTTCCCCAGCGATCCTAAGGAACAGCTGATGGGCGCCGTTGAAGCCGTATTCCGTTCTTGGGATAACCCCCGCGCCAACGTTTATCGTCGTGATAACGATATCCCCTATTCTTGGGGTACTGCCGTTAACGTGCAGATGATGGCTTTCGGTAATATGGGTGATGATTGCGGTACCGGCGTTGCCTTTACCCGTGACCCCGCCACCGGCGAACCCGGCCTGATGGGTGAGTTCCTCACCAACGCTCAGGGCGAAGACGTGGTTGCCGGCGTTCGTACTCCGATGCCC
>JAZNEH010000097.1:0-3870 GCA_045588515.1 Eubacteriales bacterium | reverse complement strand
AAAATCTTTTTTAGACTGTATTATTTAAATAGTACAGTTTAAGGAGATCTATATGAAAATATCATCCTTTTTAAAATTTGCCTCTTTTGGGATCAAAACCGTATTATTCCAAAAGAAGGATCCGATTTTGGGTACGGTTATTTTGACAGATCGGTGCAATTTGGCTTGCAAGCATTGCTCGGTGAATAACATAACAACTGTAATTCACCCTTATACGCAAATAAAAGGGGAGATGGAGCAACTATATCAGATGGGTGTTCGTATTCTATTTTTCTGCGGGGGAGAAACCTTCCTCTGGCGGGATGGGAATAAAACACTTCGTGATTTGGTGATAGAAGCAAAAGAGATGGGGTTTTTAATTGTTAATGTGGTAACCAATGGCACATATCCTATTGATTTGCCGGAGGCCGATCTCATTCTGCTAAGTTTAGATGGTGATGAAAAGCATCATAATGCCATTCGCGGCGAAACCTATCAAACAATTCTTCAAAATATTCAAGCGGCCTCTGCCGATAATATCTGCCTCTATATGGCGATTAACCAGATCAATAAGAACTGCATTGAGCACGTTTGCAAAGTGGCTCGGGATACCGATCATATTCGGGCGGTTTCCTTTAATTTTCATACGCCCTATCCTGATACTAAGGATTTGGCTCTATCCAAAAATGAAAAAGCGGCGTGTTGCGATGCAATCTTGCGAATGATGAACGAAGGATGCCCGGTTTTTAATTTAAAAAGTGCATTTCCTTATTTGATTGAAAACCGCTTCCCAACGCCTTGCCATCAATGTGTTGTGATAGAAAATGGGAAAATCAGTGTCTGCGGTCGATGCATTGACGTGCCGGGATTGTGTGAGCAATGCGGATATTTCTTTGTTGCAGAGTATACACTGATTTTTCGAGGAAACATCAAAATTATTTTTGAGATGCTGAAAACTTATTTGAAATATATCTGAGGTTGTATATGAGTTTTTTAACTGATTTAACCCGTATGTGGCTCACACGATCTGCCAAGCCTTTTACCTTTACGAATGATTGCGATGCAGAATTGGACTATGAGGACTGCTGCAATTTGGGCCTTTATGTTCACATCCCGTTCTGCACCAAAATCTGCAGTTTTTGCCCCTACTGTAAACGCATTTATGATGCGGAATTATGTAATCGATACATCGATGCTCTGATTCAGGAAATTCACCTTGTTGGGAAAAACCTTTCTAAAAAGAAATCGGTTACTAGCCTCTATTTTGGTGGGGGTACGCCAACCCTGGCTGTTGATCGTTTGGCCGAAGTGATCGAAACGTTGCAACAATATTATATCATTAAAGAGGGGATTGGACTTGAATTACATCCCGATCACGTGAATACAGAAACCTTGCGTTTATTAAAGAAAATTGGAGTTACCAAGATCAGCATCGGAATTCAATCGTTTCAAGATAAATTCCAAAGCGTTTTGGGCCGCCGAACGGTGGATCTTTCGGCAATATCTGCCGCATTAAAGGAAGTGCACTTTGAAACGGTTTCTATGGATCTGATCTTTGCCTTGCCGGGGCAAACTTTTGTGGATCTTCAAAAGGATTTGGAATTGGCATTTTCAACCGGGGCCAACCACGTTGCCATCTATCCGTTTATTGACTTTACTTTCACATCCAGTCAAGTGCCGACGATGGCTAAAAGAGAAAAACGGCAGTTATTGGATCAGATCACTGCTTATTGTACCCAAAAAGGATACACCCGCACTTCCATTTGGACTTTCGCCAAAGAGGATGCCCATTATTCTTCAATGACACGGGATCATTTTTTGGGCTTTGGTTGTTCTGCAACCACGCTTTTGCGCCATCAGTTTAAGATCAATACATTCTCAGTGGAAGAATATTGCAATCGGATGAATGCCGGGGAATTGGCCTCCTCCTTAACGATCCGCTTCACAGAACGTCAGCGAATGGTCTATTATCTTTTCTGGACTGCTTATAGTACGCAAGTGGATCCAATTGCATTTGAAAAATTCTTTGGAGTTTCTTTGAAAAAAACTTATGGATTTGAATTGTGGATGGCCTGTATTTTGGGGTTTGCCCGATATGAAAACGGGATTTATGAGATGACACCGAAGGGGGCTTTTTATTATCATTATTATGAAAATTTTTATACGTTAGCCTATATTGATAAGATGTGGGGAATTATGCGCAAAGATGCCTTTCCCGAAAAAATCATCTTATAAAAAGAAGCGGAAGTTTTTTACTTCCGCTTCTTTTTATAGATTAAATGCAGACGCCCCATTCCAAAAGGGTCTACCGCAGTTTTTCAATATCTGCTTCCTGAACCGGGCGGCAACAAAGTCAAAAGGCCTGCCACCGCAAAAAACAACTTGATATTTGCCGATCAACGGCACGTTTTTTTGGGTTTCAATCGTTTGCGGTTGGTTCTCCTTTTAATGAATGCTGAAAAGCAGATCATAATAAGTGGGGAATGGCCAGAGTTCATGGGGGATATCCGTTTCAATACTGTCGATGATTCCGCGCAGAGCCTCCATCCCAGTGGCAATATGATCCCGGTAGTAAAGACCTTGTTGATAGAAATCTTTGATGGTTTCGGCGTATTCCAGATCTGTTTCGAAGGCGGCGTTGCTTTCGAAAAGCGCATCGGCCGCAACCGCCAGCCGGCGTAATAAAGTTTCCTCTGCTTCGCAGGGCAGATCTGCAACGGCTTGACGTTTGTGAATAATAGCCCGAGCCAACTGATCTTCGGCTTTGGAAACAGCGGGCAGAATATCATTGCTAATCATATCAATGATGGTGCAGGCTTCAATATGCAAGGTTTTGCAGTAGTTTTCCACCAGAATTTCATACCGGGAGTGCATTTCTTCTTCGGTAAATACTTTGTGGTGGGTAAAGAGTTCAATATTCTCCGGGCGCACAAAGTAGGGGAGCGCATCCATTGTTTTTGGCAGATTCAAGAGCCCTCTCTTTTTGGCCTCTTCCACCCATTCTTCAGAATAGTTATTACCATTAAAAATAATGCGCTTATGGTTTTTGATTGTTCTCTGAATCAATTGTTGCAAAGCGCAGTTAAAATCTTCTGCTTTTTCCAATTCATCTGCAAATTGTTCCAAAACATCGGCAATAATGGTATTAAGGATTACATTGGGAGCGGAAATGGAGGCGGAAGAACCCAGCATCCGGAATTCAAACTTATTATTAGTGAAAGCAAAGGGGGAAGTGCGGTTGCGATCGGTGGCATCCCGATTGAACCGGGGGAGCGTATGCACGCCACCTTTCATAATCATCGCATTTTCCGGTGCATAAACGGTTCCGTTCTCAATGGAGTTTAAAATGGCGTTCAGTTCATCCCCTAAAAACATTGAAACGATCGCCGGGGGTGCTTCGTGTGCTCCTAAGCGGTGGTCGTTTCCGGGATTGGCTATGGAGAACCGCAGAAGATCCTGATGTTCGTCTACTGCTTTGATAATGGCGGCCAGAAAAAGTAGGAACTGAGTGTTTTCCTGGGGAGAATCACCGGGATCCAAAAGGTTTACGCCGGTGTTGGTAGAAACGGACCAGTTGTTATGCTTGCCGCTGCCGTTAACGCCTTTGAAGGGCTTTTCGTGTAAAAGGCAAGCCATTCCGTGGCGTGCAGCCACTTTTTTCATCAATTCCATTGTTAATTGATTATGGTCGGCGGCCATATTGGTTTTTCCAAAGACAGGCGCTAATTCGTGTTGAGCCGGGGCGGCCTCGTTATGCTCGGTTTTGGCATAGATCCCTAATTTCCAGAGTTCTTCATCCAATTCCCTCATAAAATCCATTACTCGGGGTTTTAAGGTTCCAAAATAATGGTCGTCCATCTCTTGGCCTTTGGGCGGCTTGGCTCCAAAAAG
>JAZNEH010000096.1:0-3623 GCA_045588515.1 Eubacteriales bacterium | reverse complement strand
GGCTTAGCTCCGCAATCAAATTCACGGTTTAAGGAATCGGCGATCTTCTGGCGAACCGCCGGATCCCCGGCCGCCGAAGTATAGCCATGCAATAAAACGGGATCTTTCTCTTTTAAAAGGCGGATCATCGTTTCATTGATGATCGCAGGTGCCGGAATACTGGGATTGCCGATACTGAAATCGAAAACGTTTTCGGCCCCGATCTCGGCCTTGCGCTTTTTGCTATATTCAAAAATTTCACGAATCACCGAGCTCTTTTTGCCAAGCCCCATCATTCTTTCTGAAAGATCCATCCTTTTCACCTCACAAAATAAAAAAGCCCGCGAATTCAAATCTTGCTTTGTTAGCATAACGAATCGCGGGCTTTTTGATTGAACTCACGTCGCAAGTATTAACACTTGCCGAGAGGGGCAGTCAAAAAGTCCGTATGGCGATAATAAAATCGATTCAATTTGATGGGCATTGATTTTACCCCTTTCATTAAATAAAATGTTAAAGTAATTATACAACCATCTTTTTGGTTTGTCAAGGAAAAAATATAGGAAAATGGCGGAATTTTTTGCAAATCTACTATTAGAATATTCTGTTAGCCCATGTAACGGAAAAGGAAGGTTGCAATCTCGCCACAAAAGCAGGTTTTAACTGGTAGGAGTTCCGGATCCTATCAATTTGGGCCAGAGAGAATGATAACGGAAAAACCCTCCACCCGAGGGTGGAGGGTTTGAGTTGAGCATTACATCTCAGAGAGTTTCTTCAGGTTTTCTCTCTTCTCAGTAGCGGCCTTTTCACCGGCGGAGAACAGAACTTCTGCTCTTTCGGGGTTGGCACGGCTCAGAGCGTTATAACGAACTTCGTTCATAATGAAGTCGCGATATTCCATGGTGGGTTCCTTGGAATCATAGCTCAAGGGGTTCTTGCCGTCTGCGGCCAGATCGGGATTATACCGATACAATTGCCAATAACCGGACTGAACAGCCTTCTTGGATTCTTCCATAGAAGTACCCATACCGCCCTTAATACCATGGTTGATACAGGGAGCATAAGCGATGATGATGGAAGGACCATGATATGCTTCAGCTTCAGCAAAGGCCTTTACGCACTGGTTATAATCGGCACCCATAGATACCTGAGCCACGTAAACGTAGCCATAGGAGCGAGCGATGGCGCCCAGATCCTTCTTCTTGGTTACCTTACCGGCAGCAGCGAACTGAGCGATGGAGCCGGAAGGAGTGGACTTGGAAGCTTGTCCACCGGTGTTGGAGTAAACTTCGGTATCGAATACCAAGATGTTTACATCTTCGTTGGAGGCGATCACGTGATCCAAACCGCCGAAGCCGATATCGTAAGCCCAGCCGTCACCGCCCAGGATCCAAACGGACTTCTTAGCGATATAATCTTTCTGAGCCAGGATGCTGGCAGCAGCTGCCTTGCCTTCTTCGCAGCAATCCAGTTTCTCGAGCATAGCGATCAACTTATTAGCGGCGGCAGTGTTCAGTTTGGTATCGTTATAGGTAGCCTTCCATTCATCGATAGCGGCCTTCAGATCTTCGCAAGGAGTCTTTTCATAGAGGGCTTCGATTTCAGCAGTTACCTTATCACGCAGCTGGGTAACACCCAGATACATACCCAAGCCGTGCTCAGCGTTATCCTCGAACAAGGAGTTTGCCCAAGCAGGACCGTGGCCATCCTTATTAACAGTATAAGGAGTGGAGGGAGAGGAGCCGCCCCAGATGGAGGAACAGCCGGTGGCGTTGGAGATATACATCCGATCGCCGAAGAGCTGAGTCATCAGCTTGGCATAGGGAGTTTCGCCACAACCAGCGCAAGCACCGGAGTACTCGAGCAAGGGAGTTTTGAACTGAGAACCCTTAACGGTTTCAACCTTGAATACTTCGTTCACTTCGGGTTTCTCAGAAACCTTCTTATAGTTATAATCGAAATATTTCTGCTGGCCCACTTCTTCAGCCAGGTTGGTCATAACCAGAGCCTTATTCTTGGCGGGGCAGATGGCAGCACAGCTACCGCAACCGGTACAATCCAGAACGGATACGCCCATGGTGAAGGTCAGGTGATCCAGACCCTTACCCATCATCTTCTTGGTCTTCATACCTTCGGGAGCGTTAGCAACTTCATCGGCATTCAGAACGAAGGGACGGATAACAGCATGGGGGCAAACCAGAGAGCACTGGTTACATTCGATACAGTTTTCGGGAATCCACTGGGGAACATCCACAGCAATACCACGTTTTTCAAAGGCAGCGGCGCCCTGTTCCATATGGCCGTCTACATAATCTTCGAAAGCAGATACAGGCAGGCTATCACCCTTTTGAGCATTGATGGGAACCAGAATGTTCTCAACATATGCTTTCAGTTCTTCCCGATCGCAATCCACGGTTACCTTAGCGGTTTCAGCGGTAGCGTTCTTCCAAGAAGCGGGGATCTCAACCTTAACGGCGCTGTTGGCACCGGCTTCGATGGCCTTATGGTTCATATCAACGATGTGCTGACCCTTCTTGCTATAAGAATAGGTAGCGGCATCCTTCATATACTGGATGGCTTCGGCTTCGGGGATCACGCCGGCAATCTTAAAGAAAGCAGATTGCAGAACCGTGTTGATCCGGCCGCCCAGACCGATCTCACGGCCGATCTTGATACCATCGATGATATAGAAGTTTACATCGTTATCAGCCAGATATTTCTTAACGTCTGCAGGCAGTTTTTCGTCCAGTTCTTCAACGGACCAGGGGCAGTTCAACAGGAAGGAGCCGCCCTTCTTCACTTCGGATACCATATCGTATTTACCGATATAGGAAGGATTATGGCAAGCAACGAAATCAGCCTTGGAGATGAAATAGGTGGATTTAATGGGGGTATCACCAAACCGCAGATGGGAGATGGTTACACCGCCGGATTTCTTGGAGTCATATGCAAAGTAAGCCTGAGCATATTTATCGGTATGGTCGCCGATGATCTTGATGGAGTTCTTATTCGCACCAACGGTACCATCAGAACCCAGACCCCAGAATTTGCAGGAGATGGTGCCTTCGGGAGCAGTGTGAATATCCACGGTGGGCAGAGAGAGGTTGGTAACATCATCTACGATACCGATGGTGAAGTTATTCTTGGATTCAGCAGCCTTCAGGTTCTCATACACAGCGGCAATGCAGCCGGGAGTGGTATCTTTAGAACCCAGACCGTAGCGGCCGCCAACAACCTCTACGCCCTTGAATTCGCTGGTAGCCAGAGCGGAAACCACATCCAGATAGAGAGGTTCACCCAAGGAGCCGGGCTCTTTGGTACGATCCAGAACAGCGATCTTCTTTACGCTCTTGGGCAGAACGGCCAACAGATGCTTGGTGGACCAAGGACGATACAGACGAACTTTTACCAAACCAACCTTTTCGCCGTGAGCGTTCAGGTAATCGATGGTTTCTTCAGCAGTATCACAAACGGAACCCATAGCAACGATCACATACTCGGCATCTTCAGCGCCATAATAGTTGAAGGGCTTATAGTTGGTGCCGATCTTGGCGTTAACCTTGTCCATATATTCTTCAACCACTGCGGGCAGAGCATCGTAATACTTATTGCAAGCTTCACGAGCCTGGAAGAATACGTCGGGG
>JAZNEH010000095.1:0-3242 GCA_045588515.1 Eubacteriales bacterium | reverse complement strand
TAATGATGAGAAAAATGAATTGTTGCGAAGAATTAAAGCGGGAGATTCAAAAGCGAAGGATCTATTTGTGAAAGGGAATTTGCGATTAGTTCTTTCTATTGTCCAACGTTTTGCAAGCCGTGGGGAGTGTATGGACGATTTGTTTCAGGTGGGATGTATCGGCTTGATTAAAAGTATCGATAATTTTGATTTAAGTTTTGGATTGCGGTTCAGCACTTATGGAGTTCCAATGATTCTAGGAGAAATTCGTCGCTATTTGCGGGATAACAATATGGTTCGGGTTTCCAGATCGATGCGTGATCTGGCGTATCGTGCGTTGAGTGCAAAAGAAAAACTCACTAATGAAAAGAACCGGGAACCAACGATTGATGAAATTGCAAACTATATGGATGTGAAAAAAGAAGACGTTGTGATGGCGTTGGAGGCTATTGTGGACCCGATCTCATTATTTGAGCCGGTTTATTCTGACGGTGGAGATGCGATCTATGTTTTGGATCAGGTGAGCGATGGGCGTGGCGGCGATGATTGGTTGGATGAAATGTTGATTAAAGATGCAATTGAAACATTGCCGCCAAGGGAGAAGAATATTATAGAACTGCGGTTTTTGGAAGGAAAGACTCAAATGGAAGTGGCCCATGAGATCGGGATTTCTCAAGCCCAGGTATCTCGCTTAGAAAAAGGCGCAATGGAACGAATCAAAGGGCAACTGTAACGGCTGCCCTTTTTTTGCATATTTTAGAAAATAAGGAGGTGTAAACGGTGTTGGTGAAGGTATTGGATGAAAACAGAGTGAAGATCTTAATGGAAGATCAGGATATTGAATTTTACGATCTTCCTTTCGAACGTATCAACGAAGAAGAACCACAAGTTCGCTCGTTTCTTTATGAACTTTTAGAAAAAACAAGGAAGGAAACGGGGCTGGATCTGAATAATTGCAGTTTAATGGTGGAAGTGATCCCCGGTGTTTCCAGATCCTATTACATTTTGATTACCCGGATCCCCAGCGATGAGAAAGAAAAAATTTCTTTAGATAAACTGGAACGAACGGATTTAGAGATGTATCTGTTTTCTATTCACGATGGTAAGGATGTGTTGAATTTTCTGAATTATCTAAAATCGTTTCCGCCGGATAAATGCGAATTATATTACTATCAAAAATGTTATTATGCGGCTTTGTTGTTTCGTCCTTATCAAACAGCGCATCCGAGTTTCACTCCGTTTATTATGCAACTAGAAGAATTTGGCGGGCGTTGCCGCTATCATGCGATGAATATCGGGATTCTCCGGGAGTGGGGCGAAAGAATTGGCGGCTCCGATTTATTAAATCGATAAAAAAACTGCGTGTAAACACGCAGTTTTTTTAGCGTATTTTTTTATTTGAACAAAGTTCTTCCGGGGTAATACGCACCGCTCCCCAGTACTCGTTCAATCCCAAGCAAACGGTTGTATTTTGAAACTCGCTCGCTCCTTGCGGGCGCACCGGTTTTAATTTGCCCGGCATTCACAGCAACGGCTAAGTCAGCAATAAAGGGATCGGCGGTTTCACCGCTTCGATGAGAGATGATCGTCTTGAAACCGGAGGATTTTGCCAGTCGAATGGTTTCTAATGTTTCGGTTAGTGTGCCAATTTGATTGGGTTTAATGAGTATAGCGTTGCCGCTACCTTTGGAAATTCCTTCTGAAAGCCTTTTTTGGTTTGTAGTGAAGAGATCGTCACCAACAATTTGAATACCAGTCTTCTGCCGAATTTTTGAAAATCCTTCAAACTCATCGTCACCCAAGGGATCTTCAATGGAAAGAATTGGGTATTTTTTGGTTAATTCATCGAAATATTCCATCAATTCATCGGATGTGAAAGTTTTGCTTTTCTTCGGTTGCAAATAGCCGTTAGTACTTTTCCATTCACTGGCGGCCACATCCAATGCAATGGCAATATCCTTTGCGGGCTCTAATCCGGCACGTTGAATGGCACGTAACAATAACTCTAATGCTTGTTCATCGCAATCTAAATTTGGAGCAAATCCACCCTCATCGCCAACAGTAGTTGTAAAGCCTGTTTCCTTTAAGATGTGGCCTAAACTATGATAAACCCGCACACTGTTTTCTAAAGCTTCCGAAAAACAACTGGCACCAAGCGGAAGGATCATAAACTCCTGAATCTCAACGTTATTGTTTGCGTGGGCTCCGCCGTTGAGAATATTCAACATCGGCACCGGTAATGTGGTAGCAGCGGCCCCGCCCAAATACCGGAAAAGCGGCATTTTGCTTGCGCAAGCGGCTGTGCGAGCGGCAGCCAATGAAACTGCCAATGTTGCGTTTGCTCCCAAATGTTCTTTGTTGTCGGTTCCATCCAATTCAATCATTATTCTGTCGATTAATGATTGATCGAAAACTTCGGTTCCTTGTAATGCTCGATTGATAGAAGTATTGATATTTTCAATGGCTTTGTAAACGCTTTTTCCATTGTATTGATCTTCTTCATCGCGCAGTTCCATCGCTTCGTATTGACCGGTGGATGCGCCGCTGGGAACGGCGGCTGATGCGGTAACACCGTTTTCTAATAATATTTGTGCTTCAATGGTAGGATTTCCTCTGGAATCCAGAATTTGGTGGGCAAAAACTTGTTTAATTGTATGGTTGTGCATAGTTATCCTCCTTTTGGATGTAGTATAACCCAAAAAGAAATCATCATACTTTGGTTCTAAAATTCCCGCTTTGTCCATAGAATGAGAGCAAAAGGAGGGGACAACTATCAATGGCCAAGGATGAAATGAACAAAGGAATTTCTGAATTATATCCCTATCTTAAAGAAGTTTGGATTCAAAAAATTGAAAAGATG
The DNA here is from genome assembly GCA_045588515.1 of Eubacteriales bacterium. Taxonomy (GTDB): domain Bacteria; phylum Bacillota; class Clostridia; order Oscillospirales; family QAKW01; genus QAKW01. Next base: position 403 of record JAZNEH010000095.1, on the reverse strand, counting down.
CCCAAGGAACTTTTAAAAAAGGCAACGGAGTTGCGGTTTCGGTGTGGAGTAGGATGCAGTATCAGTTGCGGAGATGGAAATTACACAGTAGAACATTTGGTTCCAAATCTGGAAGAGATGGAAGAGCTTTGGGTTAAGGTTTGCCGAGGCGCTGTTTACCGTTTTGAAACACAAATGGAAAATGGATACATTCCGTTGCCCGGTGGCCATCGGGTTGGCGTTTGCGGTACATATGTGACCAACGAAGAGGGGCAACCTCGTATTCGCGAAATTGCCGCTTTAAACTTTCGCATTTGCAGAGAGGTGGCAGGGATCGCAGATCGCCTTTTCCCCAAATTGCTTTGCGATGGGAAATTCTGTTCCACATTAATTGTTTCAGAGCCTTGCGGCGGAAAAACAACTC
>JAZNEH010000094.1:0-2062 GCA_045588515.1 Eubacteriales bacterium | reverse complement strand
TTCGCAGACTCACGGAAAAGGTAAAATCGGGACGAAAACCTCTTTTCGGAGGGGTTTGCGGCGATTTTCGGGAAATCAATCCACAAAGTATAGTATAGTATACGAAATTAAAAAAGAGTAAAGGAGATAAGAGTACACATATATCGGCGCAGACACACGCCCCAAAACAGGACGGCGTTTCTCATTGATAACATAGCGGTACGTATTCTTCCGTTCCGATATCGGTTAGCGTGGCCGCAACCTCGCTATAAGGCATTGCGTACCGCTGGGAAAGATACCGTTGCGAAGCACCGAGTTCCCCATCCGGCCCGCCAAATTGCGACATAATAATCTTTGCCATTTTGGCATCGGGCTTTTTAATATTCACCGGGTATTGGAGCCGTTTTTGATAAGTCCACATTCCTTACATTCCCCCTTCCCATGGCCAAGGCGTTTCAGCCCAAGTCCAACGGCCGTTTTGAACGCCGTCTTCCGGGCGGATCGGCCCGAATTCTTCTTGATAGCGATCTACCGCATTCTGATAAAGCGCCAATTTCTTTTCGTAATAAGCCATCGCTTCCGGATCAGAAGGATGAGTATTCAAAAAGAGGCGTGCTTCATCCGCCGCAAAGCCGTTGGCATAAACGGCTCTCATTCTTTTTTCTTTTTCGTTCATTCCCCCGGCCTCCCTTCAAAGGGCAGATCCAATTCCCGAAAGATGGTGCCTCGGCAGAGGCCTTCTTCCGGCTCCATCAGATTCCGCCATTTCTGGCTGGGCACACTGGCCGTTGCCAGAATTTGAACGTTATTTCTATGCTCGGGCTTGGGGCCATCCATCCATTCTGCATGCATCCGCATAGGAGGAGCCAAAAGATCCCGAAGATCTAAATCATCCATATTTTGATTCTCCCTTCATTCCAATATACGACAAAAAACCAAAAGTGTTCCCTTTACTTTTTAAAAGGGTTATGCAAATCTCAAGAAGGTTCCGATCATATTTATGCGCAGAAAAAGCGGAGCTATCGATTGAAAAGATCCTTCAAAGACGAGTTGACCGAGGCAGTCTTTGATCTTGCCGCCTTTAAAAAGACGCCCCGCCAAATCCGCTTTGAGGTTTGAGAAGCCAAAATCAGCGAGCCAGCACCAGAGCCTATTTCTCCAACGAATGGGCATAAAATTTTTATAGGCTTTACAACTCCAAGGAGTTGTGGTAGAATAATAAGGTAAAAAGATTCAAGGAGGAAGATACGATGGCAGTTTCCAAAAAAGAGAAACTCCCCTTTACCATTTATAAGGGTTATCCGCTGGTTCGTTGCAAAAACGACATCTATTATGGTGATCCCAAAGATGAGTATGTGATCTATATTAATATTCAGGAGACCGACGGTTCCGCCGACGAGATCCCCACCCGGGTATCCGTTGAACTCTTAACCACAGATGAAACCGTTCCCTTCTTTGAGCGTTCCAAGAAAAAGAGCGAAAAGAAGAGCCTTTACGATGCCCTGGATATCGGCCAGATCTGGCTGGAGCGAGCCTTGAGCAAGAAATAAAAATGGACCAGTTGGCAAAATGGATCTCAATTTTGCAACACCCTGTTTGGGGTAAAGTTTTAGCAGGAGCAGGCATTTTATGGCTGCTCCTTTCGCTTATTTGCTGGTTTTCGGGCCTATTCGCCTTTCTGCCGGAAGGGAAACGCCGCCGGGTTCATTCCCGGCTGCCCGGTTGCCTGCCCATTGGGCAGATCTATTATACGGTTCGGCTGGCCGGCCTTCAAAAGAGCAGTTTATGGGCTGTTTTTCTGCTCTGGTGGTGGATGGCGCTCTCCGTTCTGGGCGGAACGTTGCTGATCTGGAGTCTGGTTTTTTCAACCCGAGGGCTGGCGGCGATGCTGATCCGTTTCACCGGGAGCGCTGGTATTCTCTGTGTTGCCACGGCCGCTCTATTCTATTTAATTCTACGCGTTTTGGAATTCAAAGCCCTTGCAAAAATGCTTTCTTTAAAGCAATGGCTCCTTTCCCTTCTGCTCACCTTCATTGGCCTGCCCATCCAGCGGATTTTTTTAAATCAAAACTTTAAGAACCAA
>JAZNEH010000093.1:0-6200 GCA_045588515.1 Eubacteriales bacterium | reverse complement strand
TGGTCTTTAGACGGAAAAATAAAGGAGTAAGAAAATGCAGAATATTATTGAAAAAACAAAAGAATTGGGCGCTTTGATCCAAGAAAGCGATGCAGTAAAGAATTATAATCAAGTTAAGATCGCTTATGATACGGATGAAGAACTGCAAAAATTAGTAAAAGAATTCAATCTTCATAAGATGACCTTGATGAATTTGACTGGAGCGGAAGAGCAGGATGCTGAGCGAATTGCTGAGGTGGAAGAACGGGTAAAGTCGGTTTATGCTAAAATAACCGAAAATGAAAATGTTATGAAAATGCAAGAAGCCACCAAGGCGGTGGAAGCTCTTTTGGGACAAGTAAACGGCGTTCTCACTTATTATATTACCGGCGAAGAACCTACTTCTTGCACGCACGACTGTTCTACTTGCGGTGGTTGCCACTAAATTTTGATTCCGTTAGGAGGCTATTAAATGGCGAAGTTATCTCCGATGATGGAGCAATTTTTTGAAATTAAAAGCCGCTATAAAGATTTTATTTTGTTTTACCGGGTAGGCGATTTTTATGAAATGTTTTACGAGGATGCCAAAGTGGCTTCTCGGGAACTTCAACTCACATTAACCGGTAAAGATTGTGGAGCGGAAGAACGTGCGCCTATGTGCGGCGTTCCGTTTCACAGTTATGAATCCTATGCCGCAAAATTGGTCGGCCGTGGATACAAGGTTGCAATTTGTGAACAGGTGCAAGATCCGAAATCTGCTAAAGGATTGGTTCGCAGAGATGTTGTGAAGGTCATTACGCCGGGAACGGTAACCCAATCCAGTATGTTGGATGAAAGCCGCAATAATTATCTAGCGTGCCTTTTTGGTGATTTGGAGCGAACCACATTGAGTTTTGCCGATATTTCCACCGGTGATATTCAGGTTACGGTTTTGGAACATACCAATGAAAAAGACTTAATTAATGAATTAAGTCGTTTTTCACCTAGTGAAGTATTGGTCGTACAAAGCAACGAAAATGATCGGCTACCCGATTTGATTCGGGATAAAATCAATGCGCTGGTCACTCATATCCAGGTTCAGGACATTGAGGATAAAACTAAAGCCATTCTGACCCAGTTCCGGGCCCGAAGTTTGGATGAGTTGGGGCTTCCTGATAATGAGCAGACTATTGGAAGTGTCTTTTATCTCTTGGCATATATTGCAGAAACCCAAAAGTGCGATATTGGCTATCTCGATAAACTAACGGTATTTCAGCCCAGTCAATATATGGAACTGGATCTTTCCAGCAGAAGAAATCTGGAATTGACTGAAACAATCCGCCGGAATGATCGTAAAGGTTCTTTGATTCATACATTGGACAAAACCAAAACATCTTGCGGTTCCAGAATGTTACGGGCGTTCTTAGAAAAACCGTTGATTAATGTGAACGAGATCAATCGGCGACTAAATGCGGTGGAAGAATTAAATAACGCAATTATGGTTAGAGATGATCTTCGGGAACTGCTGAGCCAAACTTATGATATGGAACGTTTGTTAACCAGAGTGATGCTTCGCACTTGCAATGCCAGAGATTTGAATGCTTTAAGTCAAACATTTGGGGTTTTCCCTCGTATTAAAGAATTATTGCAAAATTTCCACGCCGGATTATTGAAGGAAGTTGACCGCAATCTGGCAAATATGGAAGATCTCCATGAATTGATTCAATCGGCGATTGCCAAAGATCCTCCTTTAACAATTCGGGAAGGGGGTATCATTCAGGACGGATATGATTCTGAAGTGGACGAATGCCGGGCGCTGAAAAATGATTCTAAACGTATTCTTTCGGAATGGGAAGCGGAAGAACGGGAAAAAACCGGCATTAAATCTTTGAAAACCGGCTATAATCGAGTTTTTGGCTATTATATCGAGGTTACAAAATTATATTACGATTTGATCCCTGATTACTATGTCCGCAAGCAAACATTGGTGAATGCCGAACGGTTTATTACGGAAGATCTAAAGGAATTAGAAACCAAAATCCTTTATGCCAATCAGCGCTGTCAAGCCAAAGAGTATGATTTGTTTTGCCAGGTTCGGAGCGCGGTAAGCGAGCGTTTCAAAGAAATTCGCAATGCCGCCAATGCTTTGGCGGTTTTGGATGTGGTCTGCTCCTTTGCCTATGTGGCGCAGGAACGGAATTACACCAGGCCTATTGTGGATGAAAGTGATGAACTTCGCATTGTAGAAGGCCGCCACCCTGTTGTTGAAAGCCTGGTGAAGGACACGCTCTTTGTTCCGAACGATACATTATTAAATCAAACAGACCGGCGTATGGCGTTGATCACCGGCCCTAATATGGCCGGTAAGTCGACTTATATGCGTCAAGTGGCTGTTATTACATTGATGGCGCAAATCGGCTCTTTTGTTCCTGCTAAAAGCGCACATATCGGCGTTGCAGATAAAATTTTCACTCGGGTTGGAGCCTCGGATGATCTTTCTTCAGGACAATCCACCTTTATGGTTGAAATGTCAGAGGTTGCGCATATTTTGGATCACGCCACTTCGTCTTCACTTTTGATTTTTGATGAAATTGGCCGTGGAACTTCAACTTATGATGGAATGAGCATTGCCCGCGCTGTGATGGAATATGTGAATGATCCCAAGAAGATCGGCGCTAAAACGCTATTTGCTACACATTATCATGAATTATGCGCTCTGGGCGATCAGGGGAATGGGATTATCAATTATAATATCGCTGTTAAAAAACGGGGTGACGACGTTATTTTTCTTCGAAAGATTGTTCCCGGCGGCGCTGATAAAAGTTACGGTATTGAAGTGGCAGCTTTGGCAGGTGTGAATGCTGAAGTTGTGAAGAATGCTAAGAAAATATTGAAGGAAATCGATAGTGGGGACCATTACCGAGAACCGGTTGTTCTGAGAGAAACAGACGAAGAAGATCAGATCAGTTTGAGTTTTATGGAACAAAATGCCATTATTGATCGCTTGAAGAATTTAGATGTAACAACTTTAACCCCTATTGAAACAATGAGCATTTTATTTGAACTTTCTCAAAAAGCAAAGGAGTTGTAAAAACACGTGGCGAAAATTCGTGTTCTGGATCAAGATATTGCAAATATGATTGCGGCCGGTGAGGTTGTTGAACGCCCCGGAAGTGTTATTAAAGAACTGGTTGAAAACGCCTTGGATGCCGGTGCAAAATCTGTAACGGTTGAGATCAAAAATGGCGGAATTTCTTATATGCGTGTGACGGATGACGGTTGTGGTATGACTAAAGAGGATGCGCAAACCTGTTTTTTACGCCATGCAACCAGTAAAATTCAAACCATTGCCGATCTATACGCCGTTGAAACTTTGGGCTTTCGGGGCGAAGCTTTGGCCGCCATATCGGCTGTTTCCAGAATTGAATTGATTACGTCCACCGGCGAAGGTGAAGGCACAAAACTGGAACTGGAAGCAGGGAAGATTGTTCGCATATCGGAAGTTGGAGCGCCCAAGGGCACTACGATCATTGTGCGGGATCTCTTTTTTAATACCCCTGCACGGATGAAGTTTTTAAAGACGGATCGAACCGAGGGGAGTTATATTGCATCTTTATTGGATCGTTTGGCCATTGCGGATCCTACCGTTTCTTTTCGGTTGATTCAGGAGGGAAAACAGACCCTTGCCACATATGGATCCGGCAATTTGCAGGATGCAATTTATGCAGTATTCGGAAAAGATATTACTCGTGGAATGTTGAAGGCAGATGGAGATCTGGATAATATTCGGGTTTACGGCTATGTTGGAGAACCAACGGTAGCACGTGGAAATCGTAATTATCAACTATGCTATATCAATGGGCGGTTGGTGCGGAGTCAAACTGTATTTGCCGCTATTGATCAGGCATACCGAAATTCTTTATTCCATGGAAAATATGCAGTGTGCGTTTTGAAAATTACACTTCCTGCCGGTTTGGTCGATGTTAATGTACATCCCAGCAAAATGGAAGTGAAATTCTCAAATGAAAAGATTATTTTTAATGCGGTATATTATGCCATTCAAAGTGCACTTAATAAGCAGACTCTTTTGAAGAAAGATGAGGAGGAGATTTTGCCGCCTCCTGTTCCCGAAAGTTTAATTCCGAAGGCAGAAATCAAAAAAGAGGATCCGTTTCAAGCGGTTTCGGTTTTGGAAAAGCCCGAACCGATTGTGCCTCAACAGGAAATAACAGAACAAAAGGGAACTGATAAATCAGAATCAGTTGAAGAGTATAAAGTGTCTTTGCCTGCCAAAACACATACCACAATTGCGAGCAGGAAACCCTATATTGATACTGTTTCGCCGGATAAAAAGGCAATTGCCGATCAGCAGGAAATGTTTCGGATTACGTCGGATTTTTCTTTCCGCGAAGATCGTGCTTTAAGAGAATTTGATGATAAAAATCACGTGAATCAGATGCTCGAAAATTTAAAGCAAAACGATGAATGTGAAATCAAAAATACGAAACTGGAACCAAGAGCAAAACAGGCTGGTTATCGTTATGTGGGCGAAGTTTTTGCAACGTATCTTCTTGTTGAATATGAAGATCAACTCTATTTTATTGATAAACATGCCGCTCATGAACGAATGATTTTTGAACGAATTCAGCGCGAGTTTGATTCATCGGATCATAATGGACAGCATTTCCTGGTTCCTGAGCGAATTCGCTTAACTCCGGAAGAAGTGAACTTTGCAATTGAAAACCGTCAGGAATTTTATCATATTGGTTTTGATATTGATGCTTTCGGTGATAAACAAATTGTTTTGCGCAGCCGCCCTCTCTGTTTAACAGCTGAATCTGCCACAGATGCTTTTTGTGAGATTCTTTCAAACTGGATGTCTGGCGGAAAGAATACATTAACCGAGCGTGAGAATACGGCTATGAAGACCCTTGCTTGCAAAGCGGCAATCAAGGGCGGAAATGATAACGATGATGAGGAGTTAAAATCACTTTTAGTTGATTTGATCAAAAACGATAATATTCATCAATGCCCTCACGGCAGACCTATTTTGATTACTCATTCTAAAAAAAGTATTGAAAAAGCATTTAAACGAATTTAGGTGTATCTATGCAAAAAATTATTGCCATTGTTGGCCCAACTGCATCAGGGAAAACCGGACTATCCATCGAACTGGCTAAGAGGCTTGGGGCTGAGATCGTTTCTGCCGACTCTATGCAGATCTATCGTGAAATGAATATCGGCACTGCTAAACCGTCTTTGGGCGAGCGGCAGGGGATTCGCCATCATCTTTTGGGCCATATGTCTGTGGAAGATTCATATAGTGTGGTTGCTTACGCAGAGGATGCCAAAGTCGTTTTGCAGGATTTGGCACGAAGAGGGATCGTTCCGATTATTTGCGGTGGAACCGGCCTTTATATGGATCATTTATTGATGAACACCAATTTTTTTGAAATTTCTGTTCCCGAACAGATTCGTGAAAATCTGCAAAAGGAAGCGGAGAAGGTTGGTTTGGAAACGATTTATGAACGCTTAAAAGAGGTGGATCCAATTCTGGCTAAAAAACTCCATCCTAATGATTCAAAAAGGGTTATTCGAGGATTAGAGGTTTATGAAGCGACGGGGAAACCTTTATCCGCTTTTCAACGTGAGAGTATACGTCCCAGTGATTATGAGGTTCTTTATATTGGGCTTAATTTTGCAGATCGTAACAAACTTTATGCTCGAATCAATCAAAGAGTTGATCTGATGATGGAAATGGGATTGGAAGCAGAAGTAAGGGGACTTTTGGAAAACAAAAAACTATCTGCAACAGCTCGTGCGGCAATTGGCTATAAAGAATTGATGGACGCAATAGAAAACGAAGAGAGCATAGAAACAGCAGTTGAATTGATAAAACAAAAAAGCCGGAATTACGCCAAACGGCAATTAACCTGGTTTAAGAAAAACTCTGAGATCCATTGGTTCAACGCAGATGAGTGTGAAAAAGATCAGTTAATGGATCAGGTTCATAAGTTGGCAGTATCTTTTTTGAAAGGATGTTGAAATGAAGACCAGCGGACTTACATTTATTAAAATAATCATCGGTCTGTTAGCAGTTTTGGCTGTGGTTGTGATCGGTTATCAACTTTATAAATATCATTTTGTGATCGTTAAAACGGAAAGCGCTGTTATGGGTGAAATCGACGAATCGTTGAATACAACCGGCATTTTCTTTCGAAATGAAAAAACGTTAAATAGTC
>JAZNEH010000092.1:0-9322 GCA_045588515.1 Eubacteriales bacterium | reverse complement strand
CCCCTCCGGGGACTCGGCGGAGTCCCCGTGTTCCCCCCAAGGGGAACAACCGAGGGGGCATGCACACCTGTCGGCGGAAATCCGGGCAAAAAGCCCCGCCCGGATTTCTGATATGATTCGTAGAAAGCCTACGGTTTCGATTTGCCAATAAAAAAAGGACCGGTCGGTCCTTTTTTTATTGATATTTTTGGATATAGCGGTAATAATCGCTGCGCAAAATGCCGTTGGAGAAGGTGAAGAGATTTTGCACATAGTTGCAGTATTCTTCCACCCGGGGCGAAGAGAAGGTTTCGCCTTGATTATTATAGGCCATCCCGGTGGAGGCATCATAGCGGAAATCCTTGGTGATAAAACTTTGATCCGAAAGCACGGCAATTTTTTCGCCCGGCGCCAGCACATCCCGGCCGGCCAGCAAGCGGGAATCATATTCCAGCCCGAAAAGATTCAAAAGCGTGGGGAGAATATCCACGGTGCAACAATAATCGGGCACTTTCACCGGCTCCATTCCCGGCACATAGCAGATAAAGGAACTGCGGAACCGCTCGAAGGTGGATTCCACTTCAAAGCCGGCCAATTCGCTATATTGATCCAAAGTAAGACCATAGGGATAATGGTCGGCGGTGAGCACAATCGCCGTTTGATCGGCCACACCCGCCGCTTCCAATTGGCGCATCAGTTCCTGCAAGGCGTATTCCAACTCCAGATTGCAGGCCAGATAGGCCTTCACCGGCTCGGAATAGGGCAGATGCTCCACCTTCGCCTGATTTTTGGCGCTCATCGTGTTATCCCAATCGTATTGATAATGGCCGCTGAAGGTCATATAGTAGGCGTGGAACTGCTCCCCTTTGGAAAGATATTCCGGCGCAGAGGCCTGCACCATCTCCAGATCGGAGGAAGGCCAGCCTACGGGGATTTCCAGCCCGCTATCAATGGCCTTAAACGCATAGCCCAGATTTTTATGGGTCACATTCCGATTATAAAAAGTTCCGAAATAATCGTGGTAGGCATAACTTTTCACGCCGACCTTCCCAAAAGCATTGGCTAAACTATACGGAATGGCATTGGCCTTGGAATCTTCAAAACTGGCCGCCTGTTTATTCCGGCTTAAGTTAGGCATCAGCCCGGTGCAGAAGCCGTATTCCCCGTTCGTGGTAGTATTTTGGAAACTGCAATAAAAATTTTCAAAAACGAACCCATTGGTGCTGAGTTGATAGAGGGTTGGCGTTAATTCGGGATCGATCAGATAAGGGCAATAGGCCTCGGCGCAAACGGTAATAAGATTATAATCCTTCAAAAGGCCGGTATAGGCATTTTTTTCCGTGGGCGCCCGCTTGGAGAAATAGCGGTTCAGCGCTTGATGATCGGCGCCGGCACTCCCCTTTTCCAATTTGGAAAAGTTCACAGTGGCGTTATACTCTTTTTCGGTTTTTTCAGCCTGATGCAGAGTGGTTTTTTCAAACTCCAACGGATCTCTCTGCGGGAACAGAACCGCCCGCCCTTCTTGAATGGTGGCCGCCCCCACCCCCACATTCTTAATGCAGGTTTCGGTGGAAGAATTATCGTTCACCAAAATGCTATAAACCGAACTGCCGGAATGATGGGTGAGATATAAAGCCCCGGCTGTGAGCCCGCTGAATAAAATTCCGGCCATCAATACCGCCGGGATCTGCACACTCCGTATCCTTAAGGGATTGACCCATTTTTTCCAGATCAGCAAAATAAACGCCGCAAACACCGGCAAAAAAATCAGGAACACCCAATGAAAATTGGTGAAGATCCCGTGGAGCACCTGCATTGAAAAATTAGTAACCGCCGCTCCGCCCATCACCATTTGAGAAACGGGCAGAAAACTATGGAAAATGCAGTGATACACCAACTGCACTTCGAAATAGATCGTCGTTCCTAACGTGAGCCCCAGCCCCACCCAGCGGTTCGCCGCCGTGGGGAACAGACTGCCCAACAAATAATAAAGCGTTCCGAATACGGTTCCAAACAGAATGGGGAAGATAATCCTGAGCCCCACTCCCTTAAAAACAACCAGATGGAGCATTACTTCCAGATAGATCCAAAGCCCGCAGTAAAAGCCTAAGGTAATTAATTTTTCTTTTCGGCCCACTGCCAACTTGTCCATCAATTTTTCGAACATTCGTAACACTCCTTTCTTTTTCTATTATCCCCCATTTTGAGAAATTGTCAATTTAAGATCTGATGAATTTTTGCGGAACGTCGGGAACCGCCGTCCCCTACAAAGTTTCTACGAACCCTATCAGAAATCCGGGCGATACTTTATGCCCGGATTTCCGCCGGCAGGTGTGCAAGCCCCCTCGGGTGTTCCCCCTTTCGAGGGGGAACACGCCCTATTCGCCAATAGGGCGGAGGGGGTCATAAAGGCCGTTCTTTGATCTGTTTGGGGTTGCGGGGATAGGCCTTGGCGGTGGTTTGCACCTTGCGAATCACGATGATCGCCCGCTTATCCTCTTCCCCGGGCAGGGTATAATGATGGATCTTTTCCAACTTGCCGCCCAGTTTTTGGATGGCGTTTTGGGCCTTTTCCAGTTCCTCATCGGCCGTGGCCCCTTTATAGGCCACCAGCGCCCCGCCTTTTTTCACCAACGGCAGGCAATATTCACATAATTTAGAAAGTTCCGCCACCGCCCGGGAAACGGCAATATCATATTGCTCTCGATGGTCCGGCGCCCGGCCGGCATCCTCAGCCCGGGCGTGAAGCGGGCGGATCTCCGTTAATCCCAAAAGATCGATACATTCCCGCAAAAAATTCAGGCGCTTATTCAAAGAATCCATCAACGTTACATCCAGATCCGGCCTGCAAAGTTTCAAAGGCATCGAAGGGAACCCGGCTCCGCAGCCCACGTCGACCAGTTTACTTCCTTGGGGAAAGCAACCCAAAGAAAGGGGATAAATGCTATCCCAATAATGTTTCTTCATCATCTCTTGGGGGTCCGTGATGGCCGTTAGGTTCATCACTTGGTTCATTTCCAGAAGATGCTGTTCAAAGTTCAGTAACTGGCCGCCCAGTTCCGGGGGCGGCTGAATTCCCGCCTGTTCCAAAAGGCGGCAAAGTTCATTCATTCGTTCCATTGTTCCGCTTCCTTTGTTCCAATTCAATCATCAAAACGCTGATATCGGCGGGGCTAACGCCGCTGATCCGGCTGGCCTGGCCGATATTAGCCGGGCGCACTGCCGCCAGTTTTTGGCGGGCCTCCAACCGCAGGCCGGCCATTTCCGCATAGTTGAGATCGGCGGGCAGTTTCCTTTTTTCCAATTTTTGATATTCCCGCACTTTGGCTAATTGCTTTTCAATATAGCCTTCATATTTAATGGAAATCTCTGCTTGCCGGCCTTCCGCTTTCGTCAGTTGCGGGCGGTTGGGGTCCACCGGCGCCAGATCAAAATATCCCACTTGGGGCCGGGCGATCAGATCCGCCAGAGAGGCGCCGGCCTTTAAGGGGGCTGTTTCGCATTGTTCCAAGATCCCCTTCAGTGTTTCATCGTTGGGGGAAACGTGGGTATGCCGCAGGCGTTCAATTTCCGCCTCAATATGGGCTTTTTTCTGCAAAAATTCCTGATACCGTGCCTCATCGATCAGCCCGATCTCATAGCCCAAAGGCGTTAACCGCAGATCGGCGTTATCCTGCCGGAGCAGAAGGCGATATTCACTCCGGCTGGTCATCATCCGATAGGGTTCCGGGGTCCCTTTTGTTACCAGATCGTCGATCAGGGTTCCGATATAGGAAGAAGAGCGATCCAAAATCACCGGTTCCTTGCCCTGCAACCGGCGGGCGCCGTTGATGCCGGCGATCAGGCCTTGGGCGGCGGCTTCTTCATAGCCGGAAGAGCCGTTGAACTGGCCGGCGCCGTAAAGACCTTCGATATTTTTAAACTCCAAAGTGGGATACAAGGCTTGGGGATCCACGCAGTCATACTGAATGGCATAGGCCACCCGCATAATCTCGGCCTTCTCCAGCCCTTTCACCGAATGGATAAATTGCCGTTGCACGTCTTCCGGCAAAGAGGAAGAAAGGCCCTGAAGATACATTTCTTCCGTTTCCAACCCGCAGGGTTCCACAAAGAGTTGATGGGCCGTTTTTTCTTTAAACCGCATCACTTTATCTTCAATGCTGGGGCAATAACGGGGGCCGATTCCCTTGATCTGCCCGCTATAAATCGGCGAACGGTGGATATTATCCCGGATGATCTGATGGGTGGTTTCGTTGGTGGCGGTGAGCCAGCAGACCACCTGATTTTCGCCCGGGTCCTTGGTGGTGAAGGAGAATGGAATGATCTCTTCATCCCCTTCTTGGATCAGCATTTTAGAAAAATCCAGGCTCCGGCGGTTCACCCGGGCGGGCGTTCCGGTTTTGAAGCGGCGCAACGGCACGCCCAATTCCAAAAGACATTCGCTCAATTGGTTGGCCGGGAACATTCCGTCGGGCCCGCCGGGGAGTTGGCTTTCGCCGATGATGATCTCCCCTTTCAGATAGGTGCCGGTGGCTAAGATCACCGCCTTGGCAGAATATTCTGCCCCCAGATGGGTAACCACTCCGGTCACCTTCCCCGATTCGGAAAGGATCTCCACAATCTCGCCCTGGATCAACTGCACGTTTTCCTGTTTTTCCAAAGCGTGTTTCATATATTGGCTATATGCCCGCCGATCGGATTGCACCCGCAGGGAATGAACAGCGGGCCCTTTGCCCAGATTCAACATTCGGCTTTGCAGGAAGGTGGCATCCGCCGCCTTGCCCATCTCGCCGCCCAGGGCGTCGATCTCGCAAACCAGATGGCCTTTGGCGGTGCCGCCGATGGAAGGATTGCAGGGCATATTCCCCACCCCATCCAAACAGATGGTGAAAATCCCCACCTTACAGCCCAGCCGGGCGGCGCTCAAGGCCGCTTCAATGCCGGCATGGCCGGCGCCGATCACGGCGATATCTAAGTTGTCAACAAAATAGGTATTGGTCATATTTGTTATTTAATTCCTCTTAATAAGCCGATTATTTACCCACACAGAAACGTTCAAAAATCTTATCGATCATTTCGTCGGTTACCGTCTGCCCCGTGACCTCGCCCACAGCGCTGGCCGCCTCGGTGATATCCAACGAGATCAGATCCGGCGTAAACCCTTGTTCCAGCCCTTCTATGGCTTGATCCACCAACGCCTTGCCCGCCAGCAACCGTTGCAATTGCCGGGCAGAGGTGATTACCCCTTGGGCTTGGGCATCTTCCACCGAATAATGGGTTCGCACCCATTCATCCAGAACGGTGCAACCGGCGCCGTCTTTGGCAGAAAGATATACAACGTGTTTAAAATGATCTTTAATATACGAATCGTTTATCGTTTGGTCTAGGTCGCTTTTATTGATAATGGCTAAATTCCGCTCATTTCCATAGGTATCAGCCAATTGGCGATCATCATCCGTCAAAGGGCGGGAGCCATCGAACACCGCAAAAACCAAGCCGGCGGATTCGGCTTCCCGCTTGGCGATGGTAACCCCCTGCTGTTCGATCACGTCGGCGGTTTCCCGGATGCCGGCAGTGTCTGCAACCCGGCATTTCAGGCCGCCCAGTTGCAGCCCTTCGCTCACCAGATCCCGGGTGGTGCCGGGGATATCGGAAACGATACTGCGGTCGTAGCCCAGCAGCCGGTTCATCAGGGTACTTTTGCCCACGTTGGGTGCGCCCACAATAGCGATCTGCAATCCTTCCCGGATCAAACTGCCGCTATTCCCGCCTTGGATCAGCCCTTCCAGTTGGGCCGAGATAGAGCGGAGTTCCGAAAGGGTATCCTGCTCCGGAGCCTCCACTTCGTCGGGGAAATCCACATAGGCCAAAAGGCCCAAGTTCAATTCCACCAGCCGATCATATAAGGCGCTGATCTGTTGGGAAAGGTGGCCGCCCAATTGGGAAAGGGCGTTTTTTTGCTCGGCTCGGCTGGTGGCTTCGATCAGATCGATCACCGCCTGGGCTTTGATGAGATCCAGTTTACCGTTCAGAAAAGCCCGTTTGGAAAATTCGCCGGGTTCTGCCATCCGGCAGCCTTGCTTTAAAAGCAGATCCAACACACTGCGGAGCACATAGATGCCGCCGTGGCAGGAAAGTTCCACTGTATCTTCTCCTGTATAGGAACGGGGGCCTTCAAAAAAGGTGGCAACGGCTTCGTCGTAAACTTCGCCGTCTTTCTCGATCCGGCAGTAAAAGGCCCGGTTGGGCCGGGGGACCAACGGTTGACCGCTCTTATTCTTTAAAATCGGGCAGACCAAATCAAAGGCCTCCGGGCCGCTGACCCGAAGCACCCCGATGGCCGCAGTGGCGGCGGCAGTGGCGATGGCACAAATGGTATTGCTCATGGTTGAACCTCGATCAAATTAATCTTTAAATTTTATTATACTATAAAAGAACGGGAGTTTCAATATTTTATTGAGGAACTTGCCCCCCGTGGGGAGTTGAGGAACTTGCCCCCGCGGGGAGTTGAGGAACTTGCCCCCGCGGGGCCAGCGGACCCCGCACCCCCAAAGGGGGTTATGGGGAAGCCGCAGGCTTGCCTACGGCGCCCCGGGAATCAACGCCCTCCCGGGGCGCTGATACAGTTTTTGAGGAACGGTTATAAAAAAAGAATTCCCGATAAGCCCTTGGCTTATCGGGAAGGTTATTACTTTTTATAAGAAACCACAACTCTTCTCTTGGGCTCACTGCCAACGGAGAAGGTGGTGATCCGATCACGGCCGGTGAGGGTGGCGTGGATGATCCGCCGCTCATAGGCGCTCATGGGTTCCATGGTGATGTTCCGTTTATATTTGATGGCCTTTTCTGCATTGCGTTCGGCCAGGTTTTGCAGGGTTTTGATCCGTTTGGAACGGTAATTCTCCGTATCCAAAGTAACCCGGATCTTATCCTTGCTGCCCTTATTCACCACCAAACTGCAAAGATACTGGGCCGCATCCAGCGTTTCACCCCGGCGGCCAATGAGGATGCCCATTTTAGCGCCGCTGGCTTCCACGTAATAATGGTTTTCTTCGCCGATGCTTACCTTTACGTCACATTCTTCTTCCGCACCGATCTGTTCCAAAAGGCCTTTCATAAAATCAATGATCTTTTTGGAATTTTCATCGTCTACGGGTTTCTTTTCCACTTCCGGCTCCAATGCAACGGGGGCGGGAGCGGGGCCCTCTTTCTTTTCAGCCTTAGGAGCCTCTTTTTTAGCGGGTTTTGCATTTTTCTTGGAAAGTTTTTCCGGCTCCCATGTGGGAACGGCCGGGGCTTTCTTTTCTTCTTTTACCGGGGCGGCAGGAACTTCTTCCTCTTCACATTCCACTTCCACTTTGATCTTGGCGGGAGTGGCGCCGATTCCAAACAAACCCTTCGTGGGCGTTTCTTCCACGGTATACGCCAAAAGGTCTTTATCTTCGCCCAATTCTTCGGCGGCTTTTTCAACTGCCGCTTCAATGGTTTTACCTTCAAAATATAATTCTTTAATTGCCATAGTTGCCTCTCTTATTTTTTCTTGGATGCGGCGATGGCAGCCGCTTTCTTGGCGGCGGCAGCATTGCGCTTTTCTCTCTTTTTGGTTTTTTCTCGTTCCATTTTTTCTTCTACTTCGGCCAACACCTTTTTGGGATCATAGATCTTATTTAGAATAAAGAGTTGGGCGATGCCCAGAATATTCCCGATGATCCAGTAAAGACCCAGGGCGCAGTTCAGCGTATAGCAGAAGTAAACCGACATAATCGGCATCAGATACAGCATCATCTTATTGGATCCGGCGGTAGAGGGATCCTGAGCCTGTTGCATAGGGCTGAATTTTTGGCTCAGCCAAGAAAGCAAAAAGCTGGTTACACCCGAAAGAATGGGGATCAGGAGCATCCAGCTCCAAAAATCCGTGTTGGGAGTGCCGGATAAGGGAATAAACCCAAAGAGTTTATCGCCGGCGATGGTGAACACATCGCTCATCTTATCATAGATCTGCAGTTCATAGTTACTGATGGATGTTACTGCTGCATCGCCGGCGGCGATCTTTTCAAATACCGTTGCGATCTTTTCGGGGAATTTATCGAACCCGAACGCCTGCACCTTATCAAAGATCAACTGGGCCGTATCGGCGGTGAAAAACTTGCCGTAGTGCACGTAAGTGATGGGATGGCGCACGATAGAATAGATCAAAATGATCAACGGCAACTGCACCAACATCGGCAGACAACTGCTCATCGGGTTATAGCCTTCCCGCTGATACAGTTTCTGCAGTTCCATACTGTAGCGTTCCTTATTGCTTCCGTATTTTTTAGCCAATGCATCCTGATAGGGCTTCAGCCGCAACATACTCATAGAGCTTTTTTGTTGCTTCACGGCAAACGGGAAGATGATGATCTTGGTGATCAGAGCGTAAAGGACCATTGCCAAAGCGTAGTCGTTCACCAGTTTCATACAAAACTGCATCAGCCACGCAAAGGGAACGATCAGATAACTCCAAAAACTCATAATTATTTTCTCCTTTTAAATAACTGATCGGGAACAGGATCAATTCCGCCCTTGGACCAAGGGTTACAACGCAAAAGACGCCATAGAGCCAAAACTCCGCCAACAAATATGCCGTAGCGCAAAATCGCCGTTAAGGCGTATGCGGAGCAGGTGGGATAATATTTACATCTGGCCGGCAGATGGGGAGAAAGAAACTTTTGATAAAAACGAATGGGCAACACCCATAGTTCCCGGATCTTTTTCAGTTTGCTCACGCTGAAAAAACATCCTTCAAAATGGCTTCGATCTCTGTGCTTTTAGCGTGCAGAGATGCGGTTCGGGCAACAATGATAAAATCGCACCCTTCCGGCAAGCAATGGAACTGCCGGCGCACTCCTTCCCGGATAATACGGCGCACCCGGTTCCGCTGGGGCGAATTGCCCAATTTCTTGCTCACCGTTAAACCTAACCGTTTTTTACCCAGTTTATTCTTCCGCCAATAGATCACCATCAGTTTGGTGACCGCCGATTTTCCCTGATAATAGGCTCTTTTAAAATTTACGTTTTCTTTTACGCTTTCGATCTTCATTGAATCTTATTCCGATCTGAAAAAGATTGAAAAAGGCCGCAAATTCAAGAATGCGGCCTTTACTATTAGTGAGTTAATCTTTTTCTTCCTTTTGCCCTTCTTCTGGCCAAAACTTTCCGTCCGTTGGCAGTCAGCATTCTTTTTCTGAAGCCGTGAACTTTACTTCTCTGGCGTTTCTTCGGTTGATACGTACGAACCATTTTCTATCCTCCTTCTGTATATGCTAGGGATATACATCTTCATTTTTGAGCAAAAATCATTATA
>JAZNEH010000091.1:0-1645 GCA_045588515.1 Eubacteriales bacterium | reverse complement strand
TATGACGATATTTCCAAGGCTGTACCGGAAAAGATCACGTCTTCCATCCGGGTGCTACGCAGGCTTTTATTCGATTGTTCGCCCAAAACCCAGCGAATGGCGTCCGACACATTACTTTTGCCGGAACCGTTCGGACCCACGATGGCTGTGATGCCCCGATCAAATCCGATATTGATTTTATCCGGGAAAGATTTGAATCCCTGGATATCCAAACATTTTAGCCGCAAAATTACACATCCTTTAATAAACTATTCAAAATATTATAGCAGAAAAACCCGAAAAAATCAACTATTTTTCCAGATAAGCCGTTAACAAACGAACGGTTGCTTCCACATCCCGCCGATCAGCCATTTCCACCCGGGTATGGCAATAGCGAATGGGGATACTCAAGCCACCAACCGCCACGCCGCGGCCCAACCGTTGCACACTACCGATATCGGTGCCGCCGGCGGCCAGAACGTCACGCTGGAAGGCAATCCCTTTGCGGGTTGCCAAATTTTCCAGATCCATTGCAATTTCACGGTTGCAGATGGCGGAGCCATCCCGAAATTTAATGGCGGTTCCCTTTCCTAAAGCGGCAGTGGTGGCGTCTGCATCCGGATGGTCGCCACTCAAAGTGACGTCGATTGCCAACGCCACATCCGGAACGATCTCAAAGCCGGAAACCTTAGCGCCCCGCAAGCCCACTTCCTCCTGCACGGTGAACACTGCGTATACTTCGCAAGTGCACTCTTTCAGGCGGCGGAGCGTTTCCATCAGGCAATAACAACCAACACGATCATCCAAAGCGTGGGAAACCAATTTGTTCCCTGTTTCAAAAATTTCCGCATCAAAGCGGGCAGTCATCCCGATCTCAATGCGTTCCAGTGCCTCACTGCGGCTTTCCGCACCGATATCCACATAGCAATCACGAATGGTACATTCTCCATCCGCTTTCGCTCCGCTGGTGAAAACCCCTTTCACGCCGTTTTCAAACTGAACGCTGTGGCCAATAGAAAAGCGAGGTGAAACCGCTCCCACGGCAGAAACACGAATAAAGCCATTTTCATCTACGTAAGTTGCCACCAAGCCGATTTCATCCATATGGGCCATCAGCATCACTTTGGGACCATCGCCCCGTTTCACTGCTACCAAGTTGCCCATTTCATCTTCGTATACTTTATCGGCCAACGGCAATATTTGATTGCGGATATAGTTCCGCACAGAACTTTCATTGCCGGAAACGCCGTTTAACTGAACCAGATTACGCAATTCTTCGATCATTCGTTATAACCTCCATTGGCGATCTCCTGCAGAATATTCTCCAGTAAATGCACCGTATTTTCAATATCAGCCAACGAAGCCACGTTGACTGCGGAATGGATATAGCGGCACGGAAAAGACACCGCCAAACAACGGCATCCGTTTAAAACAGAGGCAATCATTCCATTTTCATTCATTCCTTCCACAGAACGGTTTGCCTGCACCGGGATCCCGGCCCGATCTCCCGCTCGGAAAGCCAGTTGATATAAAGCCCGATCGTAAATTGCCGAATCATCCATAAAGGAAATGGCCGGCCCCCGGCCCAAAAGACATCCTTGCTCTTCCGGCCGGGCAAAATCTGCCGATGCGGCCCCTTGTATCAATAAAAGTCGGAGGCCAAGCG
>JAZNEH010000090.1:0-12573 GCA_045588515.1 Eubacteriales bacterium | reverse complement strand
ACGGCACCCACGCCGCCGATGACACCGTCTACCAGCAGGGCAGAGAGCAGGGGATTGGCGTTTTCCAGCAAACCGCCCACCCAGGCTTGGAAGGTTTCGATCCAGCCCACCAGGGCATCGGCGATCCAGGGGCCCACCCAGGCCTGGCTGATCTGGAATACCAGGAACATCACCACGGCGAAGATGGGAATTCCCACCCATTTATTGGTGATAACAGAATCAAAAGCATCCTGAGAATTGCGCTGATTGGTGCGGATTTTGCGGGTTTCCACTTTGGCAACCAGGCCGTTTACGTATTTGAACCGTTTTCTGTCGGCGGCTTCCACAGCCGCTTTATCGGTCAGGTCGATCTCGCCTTGCACGTAAGGCGCAGTTTGGCTCTTTCCGGCCAATGCAACGGCGGCGGCCACCACGTCTTTCAGCCCATCGTGGCCTATCCCGGCGGAAACGGTTTCGATCACCGGGCAACCCAACTCTTTGGAAAGGGCCTTTGCATCAATTTTCGTTTCCTTTTTGGCGTTGATATCGCTTTTGTTCAAAGCAACCACCACCGGGATCCCCAACTCCAAAAGTTGGGTGGTGAAGAATAAACTTCTGCTCAGGTTGGTGGCATCCACGATATTAACAATGGCATCGGGATTCTCATTTTTTACGTAAGCGCTGGTGATGCTCTCTTCGGAAGTGAAGGGGCTCATGGAATAAGCGCCGGGAAGGTCAACGGCCAAAAGTTCTTCGCCGTTGGTATAGGCTTTTTTGATGAACGCCTCTTTTTTGTCCACGGTAACGCCTGCCCAGTTCCCCACCTTTTCGTTCCGGCCGGTGAGGGCATTATACATGGTGGTCTTACCGCTGTTCGGATTGCCCGCAAAAGCAATTCTCATGGTTTTTCCTCCTGCATTTATGATTTTAAATTTTAAAACAGTATTTTAATTGGTTAGTCTATGCTAACCGTTGGAGATAAATAAATCAACTGCGCCGGGCCTTTTTAAAAAATCAGATGATAATGGCTTCGGCCAGTTGAGTATCGATATTATAGCGGCCGTCTTTAATAGAAACCACGCAACCGCCTTTCAAATGAGAGATCACCGTGATGGGTTCGCCGCTATAGCAACCGAGGGAAAACAAAAAGGCATCCAGTTCTTCGTCGTCGGTAACGATTTTTTGGATGATATATTCTTTTCCTTCTTCTGCTTGTGCTAAATTCATTATACTCGATCCTTTCGGTTATCCTATGCTAACCATAGATAATATAGCACCAGACCCAAATTTTGTCAAGCAAAAATTGAAAGTTTTTTAATTTTTTTATAATCCCTTTTAAAAATGAATTTCCGGCAAAGCAAAAACCATCGGTTGGGCGAGCCTTCGCCAGGAAGAATCGGTACGGTGATTTCGGCGGGAGTGTTGATTTTTTTGATGGCTTCAAGGTTCATAAAAAACACCGTCCTTTCGGTTTGTTCGGTTTATTATAGCTCCATCCAAAGAGAAAGTCCATTTTATAGTTGCAGAAAAGCGGGAGTTTATTATATAATAAGGTTATCAATGATAACGAGGTTGAAAGAATGCCTTTTTTACCCATTAACAAAAAAGAAATGGAAGAACGGGGCTGGGATCGGCCGGATTTCGTGTTGGTCACCGGCGATAGTTACGTGGATCATCCCTCCTTTGGAACCGCCATTATCAGCCGGGTTTTGGAGGATGCCGGCTTTCAAGTTTGCATCCTGCCTCAGCCGAAGAAGGATGAGGATTATCTGCAATTCGGTGCGCCCCGGTTGGCCTTTTTGGTGAACGGCGGCAATATCGATTCTATGGTGGCTCATTATACTGCCGCCAAAAAGCCCCGGAGTGAGGATGCCTATACGGCCGGAGGAAAGGCCGGCGGCCGCCCCGATCGGGCTGTTACGGTCTATACCAAAAACCTGCGCCGGCTATTCGGGGAACTGCCCATTGCCATTGGCGGGTTGGAAGCCTCTTTGCGGCGGTTTGCTCATTATGATTATTGGAGCGATCGGGTGCGCCCTTCGGTTTTAATGGAATCCGGCGCCGATCTTTTAATGTATGGAATGGGGGAAAAACACGTGCTGGAGATCGCCCACCGGCTGAACGCCGGGGAGCCGATCACTGCCCTTACCGATATCCGGGGTACCTGCTATGCCGTTGCAACCCGGGATTATACCCCCGGCCCGGTGAAGGAATGCCCGCCCTTTGAATTGGTTTCGGAAGCCAGCGAGCGGGGCAAGCGGGCCTATGCGGATGCCTGCCGGATCCAGCAACAGGAACAGGATGCCATCCGGGGCAAAACAGTGATCCAGCGCCACGGGGATCGGATCCTGATCCAGAATCCGCCCACTGCGCCCTTAACGATGGAAGAAATGGACCGGGTCTATGCTCTGCCCTATATGCGGAATTATCATCCCTCCTATGAGGCGCTGGGAGGAGTGCCCGGAATTCAGGAAGTGCAATTTTCCATTATTCATAATCGGGGTTGCTATGGGGCCTGCAATTTCTGCTCCCTTGCTTTCCATCAGGGCCGGCAGATCAGTTGCCGTAGCCACGAATCGGTGGTGGAAGAGGCTAAATTGCTAACTCAAATGAAAGGCTTCAAAGGCTATATCCACGATGTGGGCGGACCCACCGCCAACTTCCGGGCCCCTTCTTGCGAAAAGCAGTTGAAAAAGGGCCTTTGCCCCGATAGAAAATGTTTGACCCCGGAGCGTTGCCCGGCTGTAAAGGTGGATCATCGGGATTATCTTGCCCTTTTGCGGAAATTAAGGGCCTTGCCGGGCGTGAAAAAAGTATTCATTCGGTCCGGCATCCGATTTGATTATCTGATTGCCGATGAGGATGAAAGTTTCTTCAAAGAATTGGTTCAGCATCACGTGAGCGGCCAATTGAAGGTGGCCCCGGAGCATTGCTCCAATCAGGTTCTGAAGCGGATGGGGAAACCGCCTGTGGCGGTTTATAACCGATTCAAAAAGCGATTCTATGAACTAACCAAAAGTATGGGCAAAAAGCAATTTTTGGTGCCCTATTTAATGAGCAGTCATCCCGGGAGCACGGTGAAGGATGCCATTGAACTGGCCCTCTTCTTAAAAGAAGAAGGGCTCCATCCGGAACAGGTGCAGGATTTTTATCCCACGCCGGGAACCGTTTCAACCGCAATGTTTTATACCGGCCTGGATCCTTTCACAATGGAGCCGGTTTATGTGCCCCGCACGCCCAAAGAAAAGGCAGAGCAACGGGCCTTATTGCAATATTTCCGGCCGGAAATCCGCAAAATTGTGGTGGAAGCCTTGAAAAAGGCCGGCCGAAACGATCTGATCGGCGTGGGGAAGGGCTGCTTAGTTCCGCCGGATCGGGAAACGATGCAGCAGCGCAGAGCCCAATCTGCACGCAAGCCTATGGCGCCTCGCCGGGGAGCAAAAACCAAAAAACAGGGGAGGCGGAAATAAATGGCAAAAAATGCAAGGCAAACAGAAAAACTCTTGCGGTTGCAACAGATCTTTCTGCGAGAAACTGATGAAGAGCATCCCCTGACAATGACGCAACTTCTGGAGCGCTTGGAATCGTTCGGTATCACTGCGGAACGGAAAAGCATTTACGAGAACATTCAGGTTCTGAATCAGTGCGGATGCGAGATCCTATCGGAACGGCGGGGGAGTCAGACCTATTATTACGCCGCCGGCCGTACCTTTGAACTTTCGGAATTGCGGCTTTTGGCCGATGCGGTTTCTTCTTCCCGGTTCATCACAGAGCGCAAAAGCAATCAATTGATGGAAAAATTGGGAAGTTTATGCAGTAACCATCAGGCGGCCCAATTAAAGCGGCGGCTCCATATCGCCAGCCGAATCAAGAATATGAATGAAACCATCCTTTACATCGTGGATGAATTGTATCGGGCAATGGACCAAAATCAAGCCATCGGCTTTCGCTATTACGATTGGCAGATGGAAAAGGGCGCAATGCAACGAGTGCCCCGCCATAATGGGGCAGAATATACCGTTTCGCCATGGCAATTGCTCTGGCTGGAAGAAAATTATTATCTGATGGCCTTTGATCACGCCCACCGGGAGATCCGCCATTATCGGGTGGATCGGATGGGCCAACTTCGGCTCACCGGCGAACCGCGCCAAGGGGAAGCGGAATTTAAAGAACGGCGGGTTCAGGATTATACAGCCCGGGTTTTTGGTATGTTCGGGGGCGAATCTTGCCGGATCGCCCTTTCATTCCCGGCTAAAATGTTGGAAGTGATGGTGGATCGGTTTGGCAAAGAACTGCACCCGCAAACGCTGGCAGATGGCCGATTGCAGATCCGGGTGGAAGTGGTGCCCAGTTTGCCCTTCTTCGGCTGGCTCCTTTCTTTGGGGAGCGGAGTGGAATTGGAAGAGCCCCCGGCATTGCGCAGGGAGTTTGCAGAACGATTAACGCAAATAAAAAATCTTTATCAAGGAGAATGTTAAAATGGTGAAACATATGATTATCTGGAAACTGAAAGAAGATCTGGCGGATCCCGCCGCTGTGAAGGCCCGGATCAAAGAGGAATTGGAAGGGCTGGTGGGAAAGATTCCCGGATTATTGAAAATGACGATTGAAATTGAAGGATTCGATTGCTCCGCCGGAGATCTAATGATGGATTCCACCTTGGAAAGCAAAGCGGCTTTAGAGGCTTATCAGAGCCATCCGGCCCATCAGGCTGTGGCAAACGGCGTGGTGCGCCCCAACGTTTGCCAGCGGCTGTCCTTTGATTACGAAGTATAAAAATAAGGCTACCAAACGGTAGCCTTATTTTTATTCAAAGTTCTTTGCCGCTTTTTTCAAAAGTTCCCGGATGGGCAGATCATAGGGGCACCGGGGTTCGCAGGCGCCGCAATCAATGCAGGCATCGGGTTTCACCGGCATCGTTTCCCAGCGTTCCCGGGCCCAATCTGCCAGGCCGTAGCGGGTGAAATAGCCGTTCATTAAAAAGACCATCGGGATATTGATCCCTACAGAGCAGGGGGCGCAATAGCCGCATCGGCGGCAGAATTGAGTGCCCAATTCCCGGCGGATCTGCTCCATCTCCTGCAATTCTGCTTGGGAGAGCGGCGCAGGGTTATTGACCGCCGCCAGATTTTCCTCGAATTCCGCCGGATCCGCCATACCGGGGATCAATAGGTCGATATGATCGTTTCTCGCCAAAAAACGCAATGCCAGAGTGGCGTTTTCAATGGCACCCCCGGCCAGGGGCTTCATATCGATAAAGCCGATATTCTTTTCGGCACATTTGCGGATCAATTCTTCGGCCTGGGTTTCCACAATGTTATAGGGGAACATAAAGGTTTCTACCCAAGGGAGTTCCAAGGCCTTTTCAAAGGTTTCCATTGAATGGGAAGTGAGGCCGATATGGCCGATCTTTCCGGCGGCCTTGGCTTCTTGGAGAGCCTCTAAAGCGCCGCCCGGCGCCATAACGGCATCCAATTGAGCGGGGGGCAGATTATGGATCTGATAAAGATCAATATAGTCGGTGCGCAGATTCCGAAGGCTGGGTTCAATATCCGCCGCCATTCCGGCTTTATCCCGGGCCATACTTTTGGTGGCGATGATGAACTGATCCCGGATCCCTTCCAAGGCATAGCCCAAGTATTCCTCGCTAACGGTATAGCCCCGGGCTGTATCGATAAAATTAACGCCCGCCTCAGCCATTTGGTGCATCAGTTTTTTGGTGCCCTCGGCGTCGATCCGCTGGATGGGAATCCCCCCAAAGCCTAAGCGGGAGATTTTTAAACCGGTTTTTCCTAAAATGCGGTATTCCATAATCGGCTCCTTTTATTTTGATAAATTTATCATATCATTTTTGGCCGGGAATGTCAATTTGTTTGCTGTTTCTGCATTTTTCGCCAACTGATAAAACCGTAAAGATCGTTGAACAAAAAGGCCACAAAACAGATCACCACCGAAAGATAGGAACGGTTTTCTAAGGATGCCAACACCCAGAGCCCGATCAATACCACATCGTTGGCCGCATAGGCCAGCGCAAAATAAGGGCTCCGCCGGAAGGTGAGGTAAACGGCGATGAAACTGGTGGTAACAGAAAGGGTGCTTAAAAAGAGATTGGCGGTTTGAAAGGCTTTCAGAATAAAATAGAACGCCAGCGTTATGGCTGCTGTGAGCAAAAGCATCCATCCGTATTCCGCTTTTTTCAGCCGGCTGACTTCCACTTGGGCCCGATTTCCCTGATAGGGGTGGCGGAGCCAGGCAATCAGCGAAAAAACAGCCATAGGCAGGGTCATCCCCAGATAGGTGATCATCTCGCCATAGTACTGAAAGGAATAGGAAATGATTCCATAGAGCAAACTGAACAACACCATCAATACTTGGCCGAAGGGATTCCCTTTGGCGCAGAAAATCAGGGAACTGGCACCGATCAATGAGGCGGCCAGCGTGAGATAATGGGTGCGGTCGAAGGCCCAAAAGGCTAGCAGGATCATCAAAACCGATCCGCCCCAAAGGGCCAACTCCCGTTTTAAAAAATATCCTTTTTTCATTGTTTTCTCCAAAAAAATAAGCACTTGTTCTTTTCCTTCAAAGACCTAACGGAAAAGGACAAATGCTACCCGGTGGCAGATATCAATTTGAACTCAGTTTATCACAGCCGTTCCGGGTTGTCAAGAGTTCCCGGGAAAGAAAAGGAGCCCCAGTGCCAGTGTGAGCCCCGTAACCATCGTTTCCGGGGAAACGGAATCCCCATTTAATGCCGGGCTGTTTCCGATAAACCGCTGGCAAAGGCCCATCACGGCTTGCGTGGCGTATTTGCGGGTATGGGGCGGCAAATCCATTAAGCCATCGGAAACCCGCTCCAGATAGCGGGAGAGGGCCCCTTGCTCCGTTGGCGCGCGAAGGGAACCGTTGTTTTCCAATATGGCCTCTAGGGCGTGCTGGCCGGAAGGCCGGAGGGCCACGCCTTGCAGATAAAAAATATTCTCTTCCGGCATCAGCCGTTTCCCTAAAACGTTGATATAATCGTTATCCGCAGAAATGCTGAAAATTCGTTTCCGCCGTTCTTCATAAGAAGGGATTTTTCGCTGAAAGGATCCCAGGGCCTCCGGCGAAAATCCTTGGCCATCGAAACTGAAACAATGGGCCGGCAGATCGGAATGGATGGCGATGAATTGGGCCTTATTCCCGCCCTTGGAGTGGCCGGAAAGCAGAATACTGCCCGGCCGCCAGCCTTCCTGCTCCCCCAAGCGGTTGAACCAATTTAAGGCCTCTACCTGACTATCGGTGGCCTGATCCTGCAAAATGCGCTCCCGCCGCTCCGGCCGGAAGGTGTGGTAGGTATTGGCTTCGGGAATTCCGGAAAGGCCCCGGCCGTTATCCAGCCATTCCCCTTTGCCGGTGCCCCGAAAGATCACCGAAACCGGCTCCCCCGCTTGAGAAAAGGTGCAGGCGGCCAGCCCTCGTTCGGAATAGACCTGATGGCCGATCACCGCCTCTGCCAATTGGGGCCATTGGTTGAGTGCGCCCCGCAAAATCGTTAATTGCCGCCGATGGGAATCCTTCCAATCCTGCTGATCCGCCTTGCCAAGATCCGCTAAAATTTCGCCGAACCCGGCTCCATTGGCCGGGGGCGTGCCCTTGGGTAATAAATATAAACAAAGATTAAAAACAGCCTGCCGGTTGGCTTGGGTTAAGGGTTTCATCGAAAAGCCTCCTTATATCCCAGTTTATGCGGCAGAAGGCTTTGAGGTATCGAAAAAATCTTGACAATGAAACGAAAATAGGGTATTCTGTTATTGAAGTTAGCGATTGCTAACTAATTTTAAAACCATAAGGTTAGCATATGCTAACCGCAAGGAAGCCGACCATATTATTTTGCTTGACGCAAGCGATCAAAAGATTTGGATAGGTTTTTTGGGCCGGGAAAAACTAATGGCGGAAAGGAGGCGCTTATGTCTGAAGAAATGATTGTTCGTCATTGTTCCCCAACATTGGCGGGGCTGAAGGCCGGCAGTTTATTCAGTTGCCGATATGAAGAGGAAGAACGGTTAAAAGCAGAGATCCGCCGCCAGAACCGCAAATTGGTGCAAAAGGGGTTGCGAATGTTGCCCTTGAAAATGCAGGAAGGGCTGGCTTTGATCTATCTTTACCGGCCGGCCTTGCTGGCGGAAGATCTGGGCAAAAAGGCCGCCGATGCCTTATTGCGGGAGCGGGGCTACGGAGAGCAACGCTCAGAACGGTGTGTGCTTCATTTGATGAGCCGGCTGGCCCGGGAGCGGGAATTTCCCCATGAGATCGGTCTCTTTTTAGGCTATCCGCCGGAGGATGTGCGGGGCTTTATTGAGAATAAAGAGGCCTATAAATGCGTGGGGAATTGGAAGGTTTACGGGGATGCGGAAGCCGCCCGAAAACGCTTTGCCCAGTATAAAAAATGCACCGACACCTATTGCGCCCGCCTGGCGCAAGGATGCCCTTTAGAAATGCTAACGATGGATTCCTGATGTTTTCTCCTTCTGTTCCAAAAGGAAACCAAAATAAAACCGCCCTTTTATGTGTAGTGTCCTTAAGAATACTACGCATAAAAAGGCGGTTTTATTTTTATAAAGAATCTTTGAAGGCGGCGTGGAGCCGGGCGGCAAGGGCTTTCATTTGTTCCGGGGTGACTTTTAAAACCTGCCGATCATAGGTTAAAAGACCGTTGGTTTCATCTTCCACATCGGATACTTGCGTTAAAACGGCGGCGTTTAGTCCCAGCGGGATATTGGAGAGAATATCCCGCTCGTAAAGGCGCAGGAGTTCTTCCTCAAAGGCCTTGGGATCCTGGGTGAAGAAATGATAGCCGGTATTTTTGGCAGGGTTGGAAAAATGGCCCGGCACTTTGCAGGAATAACCGCCGAACTCCGAAAGCACCATGGGTTTGCCGGCAACGGCTTTCAATTTCACCGGCTTGAAGTAGATATGGTCGCTTTCTACATCGGAATGGGTTTCTTTGAACCAGCCGGAGGTGGTATCGAAAACCCGGCTGGGGTCCCGGGCCTTAAAGCGGGCATAGCAGGCATCCGCCTCAAACTGGCCCCAACCTTCGTTGAAGATGGTATAGTATACCACAGACGGATGGTTATAGAGCATATCCATCATTCCGTCGGCAGTTTCGAAAAAGGCTTTCTTTCGTTTGGGGCTGACCCGATGGGTAACGCCCCGGCGCAAAAAGAGGGTGGGCAGAGCGGTGTCCACCAGAAAATCATAGCGCCCGCTGTTAATCATATCTTGGAATACCAACATTCCGTATTGATCGCAGTAATAATAGAAAAGATCCGGCTCTATTTTAATATGTTTCCGCAGCATATTAAAGCCGCAGGCTTTCATTTGCAAGATATCCTGCCGGAATCCTTCTTCCGTTGCCGGCAAGAAGATGCCATCGGCATAATAGCCCTGATCCAGAAGTCCGTGGCAGAAATAGGGCTCGCCGTTCAGGCAAAGATAGGCTTTCCCGTTTTGCTCTTCCACGCCGAAGGAGCGCAGAGCGAAATAGGATTCGATCCGATCGGCTCCGCTGAGCAGGGTGAAGGAATAAAGATGGGGATCTTCCGGGCTCCAAAGCCGGGGATTTTCCACTTCCAGCGTGAAGGTGTTGCCGGCGAAGGGATATTCCCGCCCTTCAAAGAGCAGGGTTTTTTGTTCTGCTCCGCCTGCAATTTCCAAGGTTACACTATGGAGCGTGGGGGAGATGCGAATGGATTCTATATAGGTTTCGGGCACGCTTTCCAGCCAAACGGTTTGCCAGATTCCGCTGATGGGCGTATACCACATCCCGCCCCGTTTCACCCGTTGTTTTCCATAGGGCAATTCCGGATCCAGAGGATCGGAAACTTCCACCCGCAGGATGTTTTGGGTTTGAAGGGCGTGGGTGATATCAAAGGTGAAGGGCAGATAGCCTCCTTGGTGTTCTCCCAAAAGAGTGTCGTTCAGATAAACGGCGGCCACTTGGTCCACAGCGCCGAAATGGAGCAATACCCGATCTTTTTGAAATCCTTCCGGCAGGGTGAAGGAGCGGGAATAACTCCATTTTTCGGCCTTTTCCAGATTACGGCCGATGCCGGAAAGCCGGCTTTCCGGCGGGAACGGAACAAGGATATTACCCAGCGGGGTTTCATCCACCGCCAGTTCCCAGAAGCCATTCAAACAAAGATAAGAATCCCGCTTCATTTGAGGCCGGGGATAGGCAGAAA
Organism: Eubacteriales bacterium; assembly: GCA_045588515.1. GTDB lineage: Bacteria > Bacillota > Clostridia > Oscillospirales > QAKW01 > QAKW01. The sequence continues at coordinate 2,371 of JAZNEH010000090.1, read as the reverse complement.
AGGGAACGTCCGGCAGATCTTTTTCATAGGGGGTTTGCAGGGGGATCAGCCGGATCGGTTCTTTTTTCTTCCAAAGGAAGAAGGGGAGCAAAAAGAGGAGCGCAATGCCAGCCGCCAGAAAAATATTGGCATTGGGGATGAAAGAAGCGGTTCCATCGCTGTTCACCACCGTTTCTGCCCCGGAAAGCACCCATTTTCCCAAGGCGGGCCCTATAATGCCCGGCACAAAAACTTGCGAAAAGATCCGCACGCCCTGCAGGCGGCCGGCGAACCCTTCGGGCGTATGATCCCGGATAGAGGCGCCGAATACAGCCATTCCGGCCAGATATCCGCTCATCATTAAAAGGGAGCCGATGAACACCAAGGGCGTGGAGCGGAATCCATAAAGAAGAAGATAGCCGGCCAAAAGGCTCAACACGGCCAAAAGGCCCGAAAAGCGGAAGCCTTTTTGATCGTAGACCCGGCCCCAAAGGGCTGTTACAACTGAGGCCAAAATAATGGCCGGGGCCATAATCAGAACATAGTTGCTCATCTTTAACGAAACCTCGTAATAGAGGATCAGATAGGGCATAAAGATCTGAATGGAAATATTAAACAGAATGAACGCCAGCAGATTTCGGTACAGAACGGGGTTCTGCTTGATCACCGCCGGCCGGAATCCATAAAAAATGCTTTGGAAATAAGGCTCTTTGGAGGGGCCGATGGCCGGCTCTTTGATGAGAAAGAACCCTAAAATGCCGATCAGGGTAACCAAAATCCCGATGATGGCAAAAATCAGGCTCCAACTTTCGGCCTTTTCCAGATCGAAAAACATAAAACCGCCGAAAACCACCAAGATGGCCACCAGCGGCATCATAGAATTAATCCCTTCGGCGGCGCCCCGGTTGCTGGCATCGGTGGAGTCAGTGAGCCAGGCGTTGAAGGCTGCATCGTTGGCGGTGGAGCCGAAAAAGGTCATTAAACAGTCCAGAATGATGGTGAGGGAAACCCCGATCGCCGCGGCGGAGGTTGCCAGCGGAAAGGCGGCGCTGATCCAATCAACACGCAACAGCATAAAACTGAAAATGGAAAGCCCCCAAAGAAGATAACCGGTGCAGATGAAAAGTTTGCGTTTGCCCAACTTATCGGAAAGGGCCCCCATCAGCACCGTGGTGAGGGTGGCCGCCACGGAACTGGCCGCTACCATGGCCGAAATATCCCCGGCAGAGGCATGGAACATTTTATAAATAAAAACGTTGAAATACATATTTTCAACCACCCAGGCCACTTGCCCCATCAGGCTGAAAATGGTTAGGGCGCACCAAAAGCGCCCGGTTAATTTATTTTTCATAGAAACTCCTTATTCTGTCCAAGCGGCGATCCGATCCACAATGGTTTTGCGCAGAGCGGGATCTGCAGCGGCAAATTCAATGGAATAGGCGCCCTTATAGCCCCGTTCTTTCAAAAGGGCAATGCCTTCGGCTAAAGGAACGGTGCCGGTGCCCGGCTCCACTTCCTGTACCCATTTTCCGTTCAGGGTGGGATACCCATAGGAAGACGTTACCGGAGCGGCAGGGGATAGGATGGAATCCTTTAAGTGAACGTGGGCGATCCGATCGGAATAGGCCTGAATGAAGGATAAAATCTCTTCGTCGATTTGGCGGATATTGCCGAAATCCGCCACTAAACCAACCGGCCGATCCACCTCGGCCAGCAGGCGGCCGATTCCGTTCAGCCCGTTGAATAAAAAGCCTTGATCTTCATAGATGGTGCGCACGCCGAAGGTTTGGGCGTGATCAAAGATCTCCCGGATGGCGGCAAGCCCTTTGGCAAATAAGGGTTCCCGGTTGGATAGCACTTTATGGGGATCCCGGTATTCCGGGCAAACGGTATGGTGCAGAAAGGGGGAGCCCAGAATGGCGGCAACTTCTGCAAATGCTTTTACCCGCCGGATGTTTTCTTCCGCTTCCGGCCCGGTTAGATCAGAGGAAGTGGAAAGGCAACAAACCGAAATGCCTTTGGCATCCGCATAGGCACGGAATTTTTTGGCGAATTCCGGGTTCGGCTCCGCAAATTCCCGGTTGGTGAAAAGTTCCAGACGATCCATCCCTTGGGCGGCGGCCAGATCCACGATCTCCAGCCAAGAACGGATCTCTTGGGGCATTATATAGAAACAACAGTTCATTGTATATCACCTCTCATTTGGTTAATTATAGTTATCATATCATAAAAGATCAGCAGATGCAACGGATGGACTGCCCCAATTTGTGCGGACAGTACAAAAAAGCCCCTATGGTAGTTAATATTTAATTTTAAGCAACGAACTGACATCGCTTTTCGAGTGGTGTCAGTTTTGTTTTTAATTGGATACGCTGATGATTGTAGAAATGGA
>JAZNEH010000089.1:0-5719 GCA_045588515.1 Eubacteriales bacterium | reverse complement strand
TAATACACACCTAAAGGTGTGATGATATACGCCGCACTTGTGCGGCAATGATATACACGACTGCGTCGTGATGATATACCAAGCCTGTCGGCTTGGATAAAAAAATCCAAGTCCCAAAAGGACTTGGATTTTTTGGAGCTGGAGGCGTGACTCGAACACGTGACCTGCGCATTACGAATGCGCTGCTCTACCAACTGAGCTACACCAGCATATCTCTGCGGCAATGCCGCAGATTATTATTTCATTAAAAATGCAATCAGATCAGTGTGATAACCCTCTCTGGTTTCAATCAAACTGGCAGTTTCTCTAGAAAGATTAAAAGAGAAATTCATATTCAAATGAATTCTGGAAGATTTCGGCAAATCGTCGTCTTGCTCTTCATCATAATAAAATTTAAGAAAAATCTTATCTTGATCCAGAGTATATCCGTTTTGATTGCGCAGTTTATAATCAATCTCTGCAGGTTCATCAGCAAACGCATCAGAAACCGGATAAGAGGGATTATAATATTTTTTCAAAGAAGCAATCAAAAGATCGCTCTTTTCACCAATCGAAGAAACCTTAACTGTACCAGCAGGAAGAATAAACTGAAAATTCTTAAAAAGCACTCGGCGAGTCATCATCGGCACTTCAATTTTGAAGCCAACAATCTTATCGCCATCATATGCACCCAGAACCATCTCTAACCGATCCGGTTCAATGGTATGCTCTATAATGGAAAAACTTAATTCGCCATCATATTCTTCATCGATTAGATTAACGCACTGTTTCATAAAATCAGCCTTTCTTAAGGAGCTTTAAAACCTCTTCATAAAAGGAATTGATATCTCTAAACTGGCGGTGAACAGAGGCATATCGAACATAGGACACTTCGTCCAAATTCTTCAAAGCTTCCATCACCAATTCACCAATATATTCGGTAGTAATTTCTTTCTCTAAAGAATTTAAAATTGCAGTTTCTGCATCGGAAACAATTCTTTCCATATCTGCAACACTAACAGGGCGCTTTTCGCAAGCACGAATTAACCCTTTCATAATCTTTTCTTTAGAAAAAGGCTCCCTAGTTTTATCTTTTTTGATAACAACCAAAGGAATTGTTTCAATTGCTTCAAAAGTGGTAAAACGTTTATTGCAACTGATACATTCACGACGGCGGCGAATCTTTTCTTCATCATCCGTAGGTCTGGAATCGATCACCTTGCTGTCGTGATAACCGCAAAACGGACACTTCACGATTTGCCACGTCCCTTCAACTTTATTCAAGGTTTTTATTATTATACACTATTCATTATCAATTTGCAAGCATAAATTCTTTTTCTAAATAATTTTTCGATTTTTTCATTTGATCAATATCATCAAAATTATTCTTATAGACCTCAATCAATGCCGGTCCATCATAGGAAACCAGATTTAGCATAGAAAAAATACGCCGATAATCCATCTCCCCTTCACCGGGTAATAAGCAGATATGTTCATCGTTGAAATCATTGATATGAAAATTAACAATCGAAGACCCCATCGCTTCTAAAACTGCATAAGGATCTTGACCGCCTTTATGAGCTTGCTTAATATCAAATGTAAAACGAATCTCCGGAAGATCATATCTTAATTTCGAAATAACCTCAGGATGATTTACGCTGTTGAAATAAACATTTTCAAGGGAATAGATGATCCCGGTTTCTGCTTGTAATTCCAGCAACGGAGAAAGACACGAGCGAAACCCTTCATAATCTTCCAACGCAAGGCCTCGATCACCATGGATGTTAATCACCTTGGCACCTAAAATATGAGCCGCATCCGCATATTGTCGATAAAACTTTTTAGCATCATCGATCCGCCTTTGATAAGGCATAAAAAACAGGTAATTTTCTATCGCACTTGTGAAAGGATGAATAGAATAAACTTCTATTCCTGCCTCATCACATTTTTTGCGAAGAAAATATAAATAATCCGTATCAATTTCCGAAAGGGTATTCAAAAAGATTTCGCATTGTTTCACACCGATTTCATTTGCTATAGAAACAACCTCTTCTGGCACTTTCGGATAAAAACAAGCCAACGATATCCCAATATTCATTGGTTCGTTATGCAATAACGCCTCGGTCTGCAAGGATCTTTTCAATGCTTGCAATTCGAACACAAACCGTAAACCGATCCATCGCAATCTTCACTTCATCAACAGGCGGGAAAGAAGGTGCCAAACGAATATTGGAATCATCCGGATCATTGCCATACGGGAAGGTATCACCCACTTTCGTTAGTGCCAAGCCAGCCTCATCACAAAGATGATATATCCGCTTTGCGCAACCGTGCATCGCATTAAAACTAACGAAATAACCGCCCTTCGGCTTGCTCCATTCAGCAATCCCCTTATCTCCAAGGTCGGCTTCTAAAGTTTCTAAAACCACTTCAAATTTCGGGCGTAAGATATCTGCGTGTTTCTTCATTTGTTGCAAAACGCCATCTTTGTTTTTGAACATCCGCACATGTCGAAGTTGGTTCAACTTATCCGGGCCAATGGTCTGCACGCCCATTTGCTTTTTAGCGTGTTCAATATTTGCAATACTGGCCGCCATCATTGCAACGCCGCTACCGGGGTATGTTATTTTGGAAGTGGAACTGAAAATATACACCATATGGGGATTCCCAGCCATAGCACATTCATCCAAAATATTGAGCAGTTCATCTTGCTCTTCGTATAAACCATGAACTACATAGGCGTTATCCCAGAAAATTCTAAAGTCATTTGCTTTAGGCTTCAGATTAGCAAAGCGACGAACCACCTCATCAGAATAAACCACACCGGTTGGATTGGAATACTTCGGTACACACCAGATTCCCTTGATAGAAGCATCTTTTGAAACCAAAGATTCTATCAAGTCCATATCCGGCCCATCTTCTTTCATCGGGATGGGAATCATCTGAATATTAAACTGTTGGCAGATCGAAAAATGGCGATCATAGCCGGGCGACGGACACAAAAACTTCACTTTTTCTTCCTGACTCCAGGGCCGTTCACTATCCAAATTACCAAAACAGAACGAACGGCAAACTGTGTCAAACATCATATTCAAGCTAGAGTTGCCGCCTAAAATCAACTGATCCGGAGAAACATCCAAGATCTCGGCAAAAAGTTTTTTTGCCTCAAATATACCATCTAATAAGCCATAATTTCTGCAATCTAAGCCATTTTCCGCAAAACACTCTTCACTGCTTTGAATGATATTCAACATTTTTTCGCTCAATTCCAGCTGATCTGCCCCGGGCTTTCCTCGAGTCATATCCAAATGTTTAATATCAGCACGATAACGAGCCAATTTTACTCTCAAAGGCTCCAATTCTTTTAAAAGGGCCTCATTAGATGCTTCTAAATAATTCATTGATCATTCTCCTTTTTGATAATATCCAAAATATACGGTTTTGAGCGCTTCAAATACTGTTCATTTTTATTGAGCAGAAATGCGCCAAAAATCGCTATTAAAAAGGCGAAGGCCGAAAACAACCACGCCAAAGAACTTTTAAAGGATACGGCATAAACTAAAAGCGGCAAAAATAGCGGCATAATAAAGAGTACAAAAAAGCCAAACAATACCAATTTTGTATCAGATTGCAAAAGAACCCAATCGCCGATTTGAACAGAGAAATCAGCAAATGTTTCAATCTGCATAGTCTTGGCATCACACCCTTCACAATGGGCACAATGATCCCCGCAAGCATTCTTCCGTTTCACTTCAACAATCGCAATATTAGAGTTCATTGCGATTACTTTACCTTCTGTTTTCAAATAACTCACCTTCAAAAAAGGAATCCGGCCCAAAAACAGGCCGGATCACTCTTATGATACAACAACCGTTAATTGATATTTGCCTAACACTCCAACATTGAAATTATCCGGGAACATTGCATATGCGGTCAACTTATTTTTTCCTGCGGGAAGAACCTGATTTTTTACATCAACCACCAATTTGATATCTTCAGTTTTCAAACGTTTGATATCCTCCGCCAAGCCACGCAATTTAATTTCAACGAAAGACTCGGAGATTTTTGCATCGGTTCCTTTCGGCAAATTTTGCAATTCCATTTTATCCACTTTAAAGGATTGGGTTAAAACGTCGTTAAAGGTTACAGAAACTTTTACTGTTTCGATGTTCTCGACATTTTTTACGCCGTTTGGTAAAACTACAGCAACTGATGTTTCGAAGTTTTCAGATTTTTCAGCTACATCAATAACACCCAGATCGATCGAGTTGATGGCATCCAAAACCTCTGCATTTCCAGTGATTTTTATAGTACCCGGATCGGTTTTGGCTGTGCAGAAACTAGAGTCTTTTCCGCCACTGCTGTTCACAATACTAACCGAAAGTGGAACTGTTTTTTCTTTGGATACAACAACCGTTACATCAATAGTTTCAACGTCAACCTTCAAAAAGGTTTTCTCCACCACATTTTGGTCTTTATTCTTAAAGACATAAGAACAACTGAACGTGTTTGTTTCAACAAATTGTTCCTGCTTGATTTCAATATCCGCAGAAACAATTGAATTCACAATACTCTCGGGGCCCGTAACCGTTACATAACTATTCAGCATGGTGGGTTCTTCTAAGATAAAGCCATCTGCAACATCGCCCGAAATCTTAACGTTCACTTTAACATTGGAAACGATATTCTTATCAAATCTCACAGGTACTGTATCGATCGATTGGCTGACAACAGTAATATTCTGCCCGCCAACATCAATTTTCACAGGCAACGCATATTCCCCGCTCCGAGTTACTTTGCTCATATCCAAACTAGCGGTAATACGATTGTGATCCATTAATGCAATGGTATCTCTGGAACCGCTGATCCGAACATCCACGGTATCTTCAATCAAAGTCATAATCCCAAGGCCTTCCTTTTGAGGAACGGAGCCTTCATAATTCACGGAGATCGGAATATTGGAAACCGATTTATCAGTATCGGGATCTGCATATTCGCAAATCAAAAACCAGATAAAAATCGCTAAAACCAGCGAAACAAGTTTCAAAACCCAATCATGCTTAAAGAAGTTTAAAATCTTAATTCCGATTTCTTTCATCATTTCACCTCCGCCTTTTGCACACTTTTGTCAGAGACGAAATTTTCAACCAACACATTTTTTAATTCATCAGCAGTGACGCCAATGTGAATTTCACCGTTTTGTGCATAAGAAATACGGCCGGTTTCCTCGGAAACAACCACAATAATGGCATCTGAAACCTCGCTCAGGCCGACAGCAGCGCGATGACGAGTGCCAAGAGATTTGCTCATTTCAAGGCGCTGGCTCAAAGGAAGCAGGCAACCTGCAGAAACAATATTGAAATCGCGAATAAAAACAGCACCATCGTGAAGAGGCGTGTTGGGGAAAAAGAGCGTCACCAATAATTGAGCAGTTAAGTTACTGTTCAGATATGTGCCGGTCGCTTCCACATCGCCTAATTTCGTAGTTTTTTCCAAAACGATCAATCCGCCAATATGACGTTGAGAAAGTTCCGAACAAGATGTGCAGATGCTTTCGATGCCATTCATAACACGATCTTGAATGGTTCCATTGCCTTTTGAGAACAACAACATATTCGACAAATTGAATCGGCCCAATTTTTCCAAAATGGAACGAAGTTCAGGCTGAAAAACAATAATGATCGTGATGAAACTCAATTGCAGAACATTATTCATCAAATAACCAACTGCACTTAATTTC